>VGNY01000001.1 GCA_016865895.1 Chloroflexota bacterium
CAAACCTAAGTGTCTCGCTCCCGTTCAAAAACTGTTTGGCCTGTTCTATTGTGGTTAGCTTCTCATCGTTCATGATCAGTTGCATGTCCCAATCATAAAATGAGTTGCCTGTTTCAGGCTCACCTTGCATCAGAAATCGGTGCTCCCTCCAGGCTCATCTTGTATTGGAAGAGACTGAGAGTTGATTTCAGTCACGGTGAAGTGTAAGATAACTCGTTGGGTTACTGAAGATGGCTGTTCATCAAAAACAAGTAGTTAATCGGCCCCCACATTCTTTCACTGTTTCTGTTAGCACAACTGAAGCGTTTATCATGACTTTGCTGATAGCAGCTTTAAACAAATGCATGAAGGAGGGTTAGCCAGATGAGCGCCACAAGAAGACTTGCAGAGTTCATTTACGGTCTGCGCTACGATGATATTTCCAGAGATGCGATATCCAAAGCAAAGTTATGCCTCATGGATTGGGTGGGAGTTACGGTAGGTGGATATGCCAGTGGACAAAACGATATGGATGCTATGATTGATGCTCTTTCACCATTTTTCGGTCAACCACAGGCAACTCTAATCACCAAAAAGAGAAAAGTCGACGTTGTTAATGCAGCTTTGATTAACGGAACAGCTTCTCATTTTCTGGACTATGATGATGTGCATATGGGAATGATTGGACATCCAACCGTGCCAGTTGTACCAGCCGCTCTAGCTGTTGGAGAATACCATGGAATCGATGGCAAGAAACTAATAGAGGCAATAGTGGTCGGAATCGAGGTTGAATGCCGTATCGGGGAAGCGGTGAATCCGGAGCACTATGCAACAGGCTGGCATGCTACAGCGACATTAGGAGGTTTTGGTGCCTGTGCTGCGGTCGCCAAAATTATCGGCTTAAATGTTGATAAGGTCGTCTCTGCACTTGGCATCGCTGGAACTCAAGCATTTGGTTTGCAGCAATCTTTCGGCACCATGTGCAAACCATTCCATGCCGGAAAAGCTGCCAGTAATGGAATCATTGCCGCCTTCCTTGCGCAGAAAGGCTTTACTGCGCCACAGCAAATCCTTGAAGGTCAAGCAGGCTTTGGCAAAGCTTTCTCCCAAAAATTTGACGATTCAAAAATAGGCAATTTTGGCCGCCCCTTTGAAATAGAAGGGGTCGTTTACAAGCGTTACGCTTCGTGCTATCTAACCCATGCTGCCGTTAGATGCATGCTGGAGATGAGAGAGAGATACCACCCCACAACATCAGAAATAGATAGTATAGAAGTGAAAGCCAGCTCGGCTGCAGTTGCTGTTGCTGGTAAGCCAGAGCCTCAAACCGGACTTGAGGGGAAATTCAGCCTCAGGTACTGCGTTGCATTAGCACTGCTGAAAGGTAGGGCTGTAGAGTCTGACTTTGCTGACAACTCGGTCCACGAGCCAGCAATCAAGCATCTGATGTCAAAAGTCAATGTGATTCCAGAAGAATCTTCCGCACCTACAGAGGTAGAAATTAATATTGAAATGAATGACGGGGGTGAAATTAAGGAGAGGCTTGAACTGACGAGCAAGGATGCTGCAGTACCAATATCAGAATGGCAATCTACACTAGAAGCAAAATCCAGCGACCTGCTTAAGAGAACTCTCACCTCGGAGACAACAAACAAAATAATTACCGGTATTCAGAAACTGGACAAGACCGATAACATAAAGAATATAGTCGAATTACTCAGTTAGAAAGGAGAGGGCTATATGTGAGTAGCAAGATGTATAGTACGGATAAAAGATGAGAAAAGGAGGTTAAAGGAAATGGTCAAATCAGCTAATGTAATTGGCAGTAAGGCTCTGATAGCATTATCACTTGTTCTAGTCGCAGCTTTGGCATTGCCCGTGGTAAGCTGTGCACCCAAAGCACCAGAGGAAGCTGCTCCAGTGGTGAATGTCAGGATACATAGCCAGATGCCGGTGGGACACTATGTCACTGAATCAGTTGACCTGTTTATCAAGGAGGCTGAAGCCAGGAGCAGAGGCAGTCTCAAGTTCACCCACTACCCGGCTATGCAACTCTACACTGATATCGCAGTAGCTGGCGTCTTATCCGATGGAGGGGTGGAGATGGCTCAAGTCCAGGGCCTCTACTTTGTCGGTAAAGTGTCTGAGGTCGCCGGTGGACTACTTCCTGGGTTCTATAATGACCAAGACCACTACTTCCGGGCTGCCTACGATACTGACCATGGTGGTGGATTTGTAGACAAAATACTGGAGCCAGCGTTTGAAAAGAAGGCAAATGTTAAAGTGCTGAGCTTCCTTGGTTATTCTATTAATTTATGCACCTTGACCAATAAGTCGGTGCGCAAGGTGGAGGATTACAAGGGGCTAAAGATAAGGTCGCTCGGAAAGTCTGCTAGCGTTTTGCTGCAAGCTTTGGGGGCTGCCCCCGTTGTGATGAGTGCAAGTGATGTCTATATGGCCCTGCAAAGGGGCACTATAGAAGGGGTGTTCAGCGGACTCACCAGCTTCTATGAGCGCAAGTGGTACGAGTCAGCCAAGTATGTCCAAAACTATTACACCGGCTCGGCCAATTTCAGTCTAGCAGCTAACCTCGATTTCTGGAATAAACTGACTACTTCTCAGAAGAAGGCCATTATGGAAGCAGCCCTGATAGCTGAAATATACTCCATTGATAAGGCTTTGACAGGCGATGATGAGGCTCGTAAGGCGTTAATAGCTGCTGGGGTAGAAGTTTACGACTTCCCACGCTCAGAGGTTCAAAAGGTTAATGAATTGGCACGGCCTCCGCTTATCAAAATGGTAAATGAGGACCTGGGTACTGACGTCGGAGGACAGATAGTGAAGATGTTGGAGGACACGCTGGATGCAAAGACAACCTGGCAAAATTGCTGCAAGCAACACAATAAAAGACTCTTGGATACGCTAAAGTAACTTCAGCATTGGTGGTGCCCTCTTGAATAAGGAGTCACCACATTAAGCAGAAGGAGAAACCATTGGCAGCAAAAGTGGCACGTGCCTTAGGCAAGGGTATTGACACTCTATCGTTCGGCAGCGGCACCTTTGCCGGCATCATAATGCTAATAGCCGCTATCATCACCTGCTATGAGATAATCGCACGATATATATTTAACAGCCCCACTGTCTGGACTTTGGAAGTCACCATCTTCATCCTCATCTGGTTTGGTTTCATTGCCATGGCTTGTGCTCAGCGTGAGGGTAGACATATCCACCTTGACATCCTTGTGACCCGATTCTCGCCTCACACCAGAGCCATATGGGATATCATGACCATGGTTTTCACTCTGCTCTTTGTCGGCATCTTTACCTACTACAGTTATGATTTTTTAGCTGGTGCAGTAAAGTCGCATGAGACAACACTTGGCCTGTTTGTCGCTCCGATGTGGGTGCCAAAGCTGGCACTTTTCGCTGGTGGGGCACTTTTTGGGTTGCAGCTTATAAAAGATGTCGTCATTAAAGCTAACACCCTCAGGACTCAGCCTCTAGAAAAAGGTCAAGGACTTAAGGACAATCCGATTTTCCTTGTTCTCGTATTCCTGGTTGTAGTAAGCATTGGCATTTGGCTGTATCAGGTAGCTCCTGTCGGAGGCCTTATAGTATTGATGCTCACACTCCTCTTTGCCGGTGTGCCCGTCTTCGCTGCCTTGGCTCTGGCTGGCATCACCGGCTTATTCTTCGTCTACGGAGGACTAAGTGCACTGTCCACAATTCCTCATGTCGGCTTTGGTGCACTTTATAACTTCGCCTTAGCCTGCCTGCCCCTCTTTATCATCGCTGGGCAATTGCTTGTTGACAGCGGTACTGGCAGTGAGTTGTATGACCTGTGCGACAAGTGGCTGGGGCATCTTCCCGGTGGGCTAGCGATAGCCACCATCATTGCTTGTGCCATATTTGCTGCCATTTCTATATCGAGTTTGGTTGTGGCCATAACCATCGGTCTGGTCGCACTTCCTGCGCTAGCTGCTCGCAGATATGATAAGCGCTTCTCCTACGGGGTTTTGACCGGCGGGGCCACCTTAGGAATTATGATTCCGCCCAGCGGTACGATGATTATCTATTCAGCAGTGACCGAGGAATCACTGGGTAAGCTGTTCATAGCTGGCTTCATACCCGGGATTATTCTTGTGGCAATGTTTGCCATATACACCATTTTCTTCTGTTCCCGAACCGGTGGGTACGAAAAGGTAAAACCGTATACCTGGAAGGAGCGGTTCGGTGCTTTTAAGACTGGAATTTGGGGCCTGCTGGTGCCGCTGATAATCATCGTCGGGATTTACACTGGAATCTTCACTGTCTTGGAAGCTGGGGCAGTGGTAGCAATATATGCTCTAGTAATGAGCTTGGCACGGAAGAAGATAAAAGTCTCGCAGCTACCGAACGTCCTGAAAGACAGCGCGGTAAACGGGTCCCTGATTCTGGTCATAATTGCTGGCGCCCTCATCATGGGCCTTTTCATGACCTTGCTCCAGGTTCCCAACACTGTGGTGAGCTTAATCACCGCAGCTAACATACCCAACTGGGCAGTGATTGCAACACTGATGGTGGGCTATATCATACTAGGTATGTTCTTAGAAGTTGTTTCTGTTATGCTGATTACACTACCCATCGTCTATCCGCTAATCATTTCCCTAGGCTTTGATGGCATATGGTTCGCTGTACTGGTAACCCTTAACATGGAGATGGCGCTGATAACCCCGCCGGTGGGCATGAACCTCTATATAGTGAAGGGTATTTCCGGTGCGCCTATCACCGATGTTGTCAGGGGAGTGCTACCGTTTTTTGTGATAATGCTGATAGGATTGGTTCTGTTCGCCGTGTTCCCGCAATTAAGCACGTGGCTACCTAGTCTGATGATTAGATGACAACTAATGTCAAGTGGCAGTATCAGGTAGGAATTATCAAGAAAGGGGAAAAACAATGAGCGATATACTCCTTGTAGAGAAGAGAAATTATATTTGCACTGTTTCTATCAACCGACCCGAAAGACGGAATGCCCTTAATCCCGAAGTAGTGCATCGTCTCAGGGAAACCTTCAGCAGTATAAAGCCAGGTGGCGATATTAGGGTGGTCATTCTCCGAGGTGCCGGAGACAAAGCCTTCTGTTCTGGAGCCGACCTTGAGGCCATCATAGGTGAGGAAGATGGTGGCAATATCTTGCAAAGAGCTATAGAAAGCGTGATTGCCTGCCCTTGCCCGGTTATCGCTATGATTTACGGATACGCCGTGGGGGCAGGGTGTGACCTGGCCGCTGCCTGCGACTTCAGAATAATTGCCGAATCAGCTCGGATAGGAATAAATCCTGTCAAGCTTGGCTTAGTATATTTCCCTAAAGCCATAGAACGATTAATCAGGCTCATAGGAATTGGTTATACCAGAGAGTTGTTTTTCACCGGCAAGTTCTTCACAGCCCAGAGAGCCAAGGAGATGGGACTGGTCAATTACGTCGTGCCACCTGAACAGCTTGAGGAGACGACCTACACACTAGCCCAGGAAATTGCTGCTAACGCTCCTCTGGCTATAGCCGGGATGAAGTTCATCATAAACAAACTCCTGTATAGCAAAATGAGTCCAGAAGAGGAAGCAGAGATGCGAGCTACCATGGAGAGCTCATGGCAAACTGAAGATGTGCAGGAGGGGGTGAAGGCATTTGTTGAAAAGCGCAAACCTGAATTCAAAGGAAGATGAAACATCCCAAGATTATGTCTTCTCCTATAAACTAGATTTGGAGTCAGGAAAGACACCTGTATTCCATCATCGCCTCGCTGAGCTTGCAAGGGTGATTCTGGAAAATATCCTTGATGTAATTGTGCCCTTGAAAGCGGGGGAGGAGGTTAAGGTCGACAGCTTTAGATGGCTTACGGACAAAGACCAAACATACCCACTATTTTCCAGAATAGATAGCTCTTCTTCCTCTCCCGACCTCAGCAAAACAAAACATAGCCTTGGCTCAAAGACGAGCGAGCAAAGTCGTGCCCTCCAGAGTATAGCCAATGCCGCTTTCTACGAGCCTCGAATAGACTTAATTAAGAAACTGACAGAGTCCCTTCTGACTTTGGTTGAATTTGAGCACAAAGGTAGACAAGTTAAAGTGGATGGTTTCAGACTGAAAAACCTTCAAGACTGGCTGGTTGCCAGCACTATAGACCCGAACGAAATCATTGACTATGCGGGAAGTCGTTGCGATTGTGATTGTGTTTTCTGCTGCAACAAAGGCAATCCTCCTTCGGTAGCTGTATGTAATAGTCCAGATAGGACAGCCGAGGAGGAATTCAACGAAATCATAACGAGAATAGAGTATTTTTTGCCAGAAGCAGAAAGGGCTTTGTTTCCCAGTTTGGGCTGCGTTTACGAAACAGCGACACATCCATATTTTATAAATATGCTCCGACTGATTAGAGGCAAAACCTCTAAGCCATTCAGGATAACCACCAACGGCAGTAATCTAACCTCCTCGGTGGTTGCTGAATTAGCCAAAATGAAGCCGGTTTATTTGTACCTTTCCCTGAACAGCTCTTCACCGTCACGCCGCATGAAGTTAATGAGAGACCCTAATCCTGAGATAGCCATCAATTCATTGCCCTTGCTTAAACAATACGGCATACCGTATGCCACAGTAATTGTGCCCTGGCCATCAGAAACAATTGACGAAATGTTAGATGACCTCTCTTTTACAGTTGCTTACGCCGCCGAACATGAGGCAAATCTTGTTCAGGTCAACCTTCCCGGGTACTCCAGGCATTTTTCATCCACAGCACTTTTTGACCTTCACGATGCCTGGAAAGCAGTCATTATCCGGGTCCGAGAGCTCAGGGAAAAACACGCCTGCCCCATCATGGCTATGCCGACTTTGTATGAGGAAAACATCTACCACCAGCACAAAAACATGCCTCAAATAATAGGGCTGGTGAAGAACTCCCCTGCTCATCTAATCGGCCTGCAGAAAGGCGATATAATTAAGCAGATAAATGGCATACCTGTTCATGACAGACCACAGGCTCGCGACCTCCTTGCACTTATCCGGCAAAGTAGCGCAGAAAAGGTTAGTTTTAAATTGCAAAGGGACAAGCGAATGCTCGAAGCCACCTTAGACCTGACCAGGCATTCATATCCCTACTCAGAAGATATTGATGCTTATTTTGGCATTATCTTCATGGGTACCGGGCTCAGAATGAGCTATATGGAAAACCTGAAAGAGATTGTGCAAGCCCGCGGGGCAAAGCATGTTCTTTTTCTTTCTTCAGAGCTGGTTAAACCAACCTTTGAGCAGTGCCTAACTGAGTCACATCTTTTTGGGGACAATCAGCTCGAAATAGACATAGAAGTTCCGAAGAACAATTTCTTCGGCGGCAATATTTTTATGGGCGATTTATTAATAGTGCAGGACTTCATTGACCACATCAAAAACTATATAATGCGCAAGACATATAAACCAGACTTGGTAGTAATTCCGTCCTCGCCTTTCAATCTCAGTGGATGGGAACGAGACCTAACCGGACGGGTATACCTTGACATTGAAAGGGAAACAGGAGTGCCGGTAGAACTTTTGCCCTGCACTACCATTTATGACTAAGAACAACTTGCCGACTTCGAGTCAGAGGAGGATGATGAGAGCGTTTATTAACTTGGGCTACCAATGGCGAGGGAAACCGCCCTCGTCAGTGCGAGTCCCGATGCAATCGGGACGTGGCAATCTCGGTGGAGGGGAAAAGGCTTTGAGATTGCCACGCGGAGTCTATCCTGAGCCTTTTCCCTACTGTCATCCTGAGCGAAGCGAAGGATCTCAAGGCAAAGGACGAGATTCTTCGGTCGTCCCGATAAAATCGGGACTCCCTCAGAATGACAAAAGGCGAAGGACTCGCGATGACAAGAGGGAATTGATAAACGCTCTCAGTCTGAGATGATTTGACGAATACCGGCCAAGCGTACTTCAACAAAGGAGGTCAATTATGAGCCAGGACATCGAGAAAATAAAACAAAAGAGAAAAGAGTGGGAAGAGAAGGTCTTGAAGCCGGCATTAGACAGGTTTTGGCTTAAGGAATCTCCGACTAAGTTCTATACTCCTGCCGACGTCGAGGGCTTTGATTTCCTAACTGATGTCGGTTTCCCCGGGGAATATCCATTTACCGCTAATACCTATCCCACCTCGCCTTATATACCGGCCCCAAGAAGAGGCTTGCCCGGAGCCTCTGGATTAGTGAGAGCCGCGACTTATTCAGGCTACGGGACAGCAGAAGATACCAGGGACTACTACATGGAAATGCAAAAGCGAGGGCAAAAGAGAGGGCCTAATTTAGCCTTTGATTTGCCAACCCAATGTGGCTACGATTCAGATAATCCTTTAGTTCGCGGAGAAATTGGCAAGACCGGCGTAGCAGTTGACACCTTAAGGGACTTTGAGGTGATTTACGAGCCCTTTCAGGGAGACCTGGAGCTTGATAATATCGCATCGAACTTCACCATCAACGGCCCGTGTAACATCATAGTATCAATGTATTTTGCTTTGGCTGAAAAAAGAGGAATACCTCTTGATAAGCTTCGAGCTACACCACAAAATGATATTTTAAAAGAGTTTATAGCTCGAGGTACCTATATCTTCCCACCCAGACATTCAATGAGGATGTTCCGTGATAGCTTAGTGTTCTTTGCCAAGCATTGTCCTCATGTAAATATCACCAGTGTAGGTGGCTACCACATCAGAGGAGCTGGAGCCACACGAGAACAAGATTTGGCTTTCAGTATGGCTATACTGATCGCCTATCTACAAGAAGGAGTTAAGACCGGCCTTGATGTTGACTCCTTCGCCCCCAGGTTTTCGGTCAATGCCTTTGGCGGCAGCATGGAGTTCTTCAAGGAAATAGCTTTTCAGCGAGCAGCTCGAAGAATGTGGGCCAAGATATTGAGAGAGAAATTCGGAGCCAAAAACGAGAGGAGTATGCTTCTTCGCCAACCTGCCGGCGCTCATATGGGATATGAGAATTGCACTGTTCAGCGCCCTCTCAACAATCTAACCCGCTCAGTGGTGGGAGCTATTGCCTCAACTCTTTCCGGCGGACTTCCAATTCCCATGCCTCCTTACGATGAACCACTGGGGCTGGGCTGGAGTCTGGAGGCATCTCAGTTATCAGAGGATGCCTTCAAAATCCTGTATTATGAAGCTAATCTTAATGAGGTCATTGACCCTCTGGCCGGGTCTTACTACGTGGAACACTTAACCGATGAGATTGAAGAAGCCGCATGGAAGGAACTAGACAAGATAGAAGCCATGGGTGGAGCAGTGGC
The DNA here is from genome assembly GCA_016865895.1 of Chloroflexota bacterium. Lineage (GTDB taxonomy): Bacteria > Chloroflexota > Dehalococcoidia > GIF9 > UBA5629 > VGNY01. The sequence goes on from VGNY01000001.1 coordinate 9,278, forward strand.
TGCCATAGAGAGCGGATATATGCAGCGCGAGATAGCCAAGAGCGCTTACGAGCGACAAAGAAGAATAGAGAGCGGCGAGGATTTGGTAGTCGGCGTTAACTGCTTCGTCGGCGAAAACGAACTGGAGGTACAGACTACCAGGTTGGTGCCGCATCCCTATGACCCAACTAAGAGAGAGCGAGCAGAAGATAGGCAAATCCGGAATCTTACCGAGGTAAAGAAAAACCGAGATAATCGTGCCGTGGCCCAGCTACTAAAGGAATTGAAAGGTAAAGCGGAAAAAGAAGCTGATAACCTCATTCCACACTTCATTGAATGTGCTAAAGCCTATGTTTCAGAACAAGAGATGTGTGATGTCCTGAGAGAAGCCTTCGGCGAATACCAGCCGGCAACAATTTAACCGAGGAGGAGAGCCAAGAATGAATGAAGGAAAGAGGATTAGAGTTCTCATAGCTAAGCCCGGCCTCGATGGGCATGACCGTGGAGCTAAGGTGCTCGCCCTGGGACTGAGAGACGAGGGCATGGAGACTATTTATACCGGGCTAAGGCAGACCCCGGAAAAGATAGTTCAGTCAGCTATACAGGAGGATGTGGATGTTGTGGGGCTAAGCTGCCTCTCAGGCGCCCACAAATATCTTTTCCCCAGAGTAATTGAACTGCTGAAAGAAAAAAAGGCGAAAGATGTTTTGGTTATCGGCGGTGGGATTATATCCCCAGAAGACATACCCTTCCTCAAGGAGAAAGGAGTAAGCGAGATTTTCGGCCCAGGGACCTCGATTAAAGAAATAGCCGAATACATCCGCCAGAACGTAAAAGCCAGATAGAAAGGAGAGCGAAATGGCTGGACCTTTAAGTGGATATAGAATATTAGATTTATCTCGTGCCATAGCTGGTCCTTACGGTGCTATGATTTTGGGTGACTTAGGAGCTGAGGTGATAAAGATAGAGCCTCCCGGAGGAGAGGTCAGCCGATTATTCCCCGGACCAAGCCATGAGGGAGAATCATTCTACTATATGGCTTTTAACCGCAACAAAAAAGCGGTGACCCTGGACTTAGGGACAGATGCTGGAAAGGAGGCTTTCTACGACCTGGTGAAAATTTCCGACGTTGTCTGGGACAATTTTCGCCCCGGTGTAATGGAAAGATTGGGTGCCGATTATAAGACTATAAAAAGGTTCAACCCAAAAATTATCTCGTGTTCCATTAGCGGATATGGTGCTACTGGGCCTTATGTAGACCGCCCCTCAGTGGACGTAGTGGTCCAAGGTATAGCCGGAACGATTAGTACCACAGGTGAACCAGGCGGACGACCGCTAAAACCGGGCTTCCCCGCTGCAGATATATTGGGTGGCTTATTCGGCGCTATATCGGTAGTCTCCGCCCTTGCTCATCGGGAGCGAACTGGAGAGGGAAAGAAAATCGATGTGGAGATGCTCGGTTCCATGATGTCAGCAATGGCATATGAGTTTTCGTACTACCTTTGCTCTGGAATCGTCCCCGGGCCTATGGGCTCAGGGCATCTGGCTCTTCTACCTTACGGTGTTTACAAATGTAAGGAGGGGTATGTAGCTATAGGACCGACCTGGCCAAGGCTGGCCAAGGTCATAGGCGCAGACTGGATGATAGATGACACCAGGTTTGTAAAGGGAGAGGAAAGATTAAAGCACCGTAAGGAATTCAATGAAGCCATTGAGGAGCATCTGGCTAAGGCACCCGCGGATGACTGGTTAGAGCTATTCTATGTTGAAGATATTATCGCTGGGCCAATAAATACTATAGACAAGACTGCCACTGACCCGCAGGTGAAAGCCCGAAATATGATATTAAACCTTCCACATCATCTTGGCGGTGAGGTAAGGCTGGTCGGAAATCCAATGAAAATACCTGGCATCGAAGAAGAGAAATACACTGCTCCTCCCACATTAGGGCAGCATAACGACGAAATCTTGAAAGGACTGCTGAATTATTCGGATGAGAAGATAGCGAAACTAAGGGACGAAGAAAAAAGACATGCGCTGGAATTACTGGCTCGCCTGGAAAAGACCTCGATGGATGCAGCCACCCGCATTTTAGAAAAAGAGGCAGAGCAAGAGAAGAAAGAATAATTGAGAGTGAGGTAAGCGCCCAGAACCCTGTTTTAAACGCAGTGAAAAAACTCGGGCTATAAACGTAGAGTTTAACTGGATTACATTCCTCGGTGGGCTTCACACCATCAGAATGGCAGACATCGGAATCACAAGAATGTCAAGTGCACTCGGATTGCGCTTTCTCACGCTTTGGCTAAAAGGTGAATTGCCGCTGCACGAGACTGGCTAAAGTGCAATCTAGCTGAATTGAGCAAGGATTCAGCTCTTTTTGCTGGTTGGCGGAAACGGCCCGAACTGAACCCAATATAGAAGCTCCAGCATCCGCAGTTCTGTCATTTCAGTTTGGAGATGCTTCGATAATTCCCGTAGCGCCTGCAATCTCGGAAAATACTTTCGGCCAAATATTCGAAGTCTGTCCATACAGGTTACGATTCTATCGGCCTTGCTACCAAAGTCGACCCTTAGCGCCTCCAGGAGTACGCTGTCGCAGATCGGGATGAGTTTTGGCCGTTTCCGATGCAACGCCTTGGTCAACCTGGCAACACCAATGCCAGAATGTCTTAACAACTTGGCAAGAACATCATGAACGACTCCTTTACGACTTTGCCATTCTAGGTCATTCATGCCGAACAAATCCCAGTCGCCAATTTGAGCAATAGACTCACCAACAATTGGTGCCCATGTCTCGGCCGACATTCTGGCTGCTATCTGGTTCGCTATCCGCCTATCTTCATCGCTTATCTTATCTGGTTCAGACGGTACCACACAATCGTATTTTGGGAATCTATTGAATCGCTTTAGGTAATAGATAAGGTCTTTTTCGGAGCGTTCCCAGTGGATTTCTTTTGCCTCGGATTTGATAAGAACAGCATTGGCAACAGGCTTTCCTCTAATTTGTATTGAACCTAGTCTTTTACGCCTCAGTTTTTCAGCGCACTTCCGACAATGAACGATCTTTCGTCGCGCATGAGCTTCAAACTTCTCACCACAGATTTCGCAAGTTAAGATGAGTAGTTGTTTGGCCATATATGTCTCTCTGAATATTAGCATGGTCTATTATACCAATGCTATGAAAAAATTCTAGGTAGTACCGAATTGCACACAACTCGGGATTGTTTAGTATCCCCACTTACATTCCGCTGATTGAATCACTCCAAAATCCGCATCTTTTATCATGAAAATCGGCTAGAACCTCTTGACAAAGACAATCTTTAGGCTTATAATGTTACTGGCATATGCCACCATCAATTGGAGGTAATATTTGACACAAAGAGCTATGCAAATAAAAGGGGGTGATCTCTTAGTCAGGATTGCTGAAGTAGCAACCGTTCTAGGACAAGAAGGCCGGGAATTTAACAGGCACCTTGTCGGACAGTTTGAGGAGTGGAACAGGGTGAATGTCAAAGAGTTGATAGATGCCGCTACCATATCCAATGAGCATCTAATTTTCTATGAGGCGGTGGCACAGACACTTGGCTGGCTTCAACAAATACCAGTATTGAGGGAAGGCAGCATAAATGACCTGAAGGAAAGACTGTTGCACGTGCCAGTGATCTACCTGCAGGTACTTTTGGAGGCTAGGGGTGGACTGGTCGAGGAGGCAGGTCAGCGGCTAATAGAACTGCTGGACCAAAGCAAGAAGGAAACCGAGGTGAAAAGACCTAGGAGACTTTTGGCTGTGATAGCTGGTCTGGAAACCTGGTCGAGGGTTCAATTGCCAGATGTGGGCCCCAGAGGAGTGCTGGACTTGGAAGAAGTACAGCGCCTAGCCTTAAGTGCCTGTGGGCGCGCTCGTTGGACAGCATTGGCACCACTGAAAATGTATGCCATCTATAAACTGTCCAAAAACGTGGTCCTACCAACCTTTAGAGGGTTATTTCCACCTATGGGCACCGCTGTTTCCAGGGGAATTGAGCGCATTTTTGGCTTCACCTTGGGAGAATCTGAGAACGACTATTCAATCTCAAGAGGGCTCCACTTGAGGCTGGCAGATTTGGCACAGATGACGATATGGGATATCAACTCCGGGTTCTACAGGCTGGGAGGCGGTTTCTGAGAAAAAACTGCTCACATGATGAGCATCATAATGGCAATGAGAGGGTGATAATAATGGTAAAAACCCAAATTCGGCATGGCATCGGCGATATAACAATCTCATACCCCAAATTCCCTTTTGACGAGACATTCAATGGCGATGGTGGTGGCGGGGAAATTTGCTTTATCTGTGGCAAGACTATGGGTGAAGGAGAGTTATTCACCTGTGCATCCAGGCTGCTACAGACATGCGAAGGCGATAAAGTGAAACCCAAAGTAATTGAAGCTGTGGCATCGTTACAGGTATGTCTGCCGTGTACTCTGTTGTCTGCTTACGATAAGCTGCAGTGGGCACATAAACCAAAACTCACCAAGGTTGAACTGTATAGCTTCTACGCATATGCCAGCCTGTTAGCCAAGTCTATAACGTGGTTGAAGTCTGACAGCAGAGTACAAAAGGAGTTTATGGAACACCTCATTGAAGAAACCGATTATCTACCTGTTGAATTGGATAGAGCTGATCTCCTTGGGGGCATCTATGACAGTGTCCCAGCTGTAATCACTGATGGGCAGTGCTTGAGATGCAGCTCCGCCGTCAACCCCAGCAATCCTCATATAGAGTTTAAGATAGCGATAGACATACCGGGGCACAAGGGAATGAGCTCGTCCAATATCTGGAGATTAGGCGAATACTGTGACCAGTGCTCAAACCAGCTGCTGCCACTGTGCAGCCGGTTATGGTGAAGATTCTCTTTAAAATATAGGAGTATGTGCTGTTGTGAAGATAATCCTTCGTACAAAGGGAAAGGAGCAGAAAGGGCTATGGAGGTCATAGGAGGAATTATCGTTCTTTTTCTGTTTAGCCTCCCTCTACTGGCAATATTTCTGCTATTACTATGTGTGTCTCTGAGATTACTTGCATGGCTATGTGATGGCCTAGCCTGGTTGTGTGAGGGTCTAGGCAAAATATGTGAGGTGTTATTTGAAAGGAAAGGATCAACAATAACTCCCTATGCTTCCACCTGGGAACCTGATGGAGGAGGTATAACTTGTAGCGCGGCTGCTACTGCACAAGAACTAAGCATGCCATCTGTTATGGGTGCAGTCGAACAATATATTTGTGGAACAAGAGACACTAGTAAGGAATGAGATAAGGTGACAATGGATCTTACCCCCGGCGCATTTGCTGAACAAGTTCTTAAATGGTACCGAATCTGGGCGAATGCAAATCGCAATTATTTCCCGGTTGAGGAAAAACTATCAGACAAAGCTTCTCGTGTGGGTTATCTAAATATGGTTGACCTCATAGAAATAACAAGGGTGCTTGGTAATCCACATAACATAAGAGGTAGAGTTCAGACAGCAAACACTGAAGCAACCGTAATACGAGCCACTAAGAATGCAATTTTGCATCTAAATGAACCGATAGAGGCTTACAAAAGCATGTGTGAGATAAGACAATGGGGCTTGGCATATAGAACCAAGACCTTGCGTTGCATCTGTCCGCGAAATTATGCGGCACTTGATAGCAAAATTCACGTATGCATAGACAGGCGCTACTTCCCATCGAGAGACGAGGGTAAGCGATATTGTGAGTTTCTTAACTTCATTGAGCATATAAAACAGAAAGTGTTAGTGCCTGGACCTCGGAATGGAGAATGGTTTATCGCTGACATAGAAATGGCACTATTCCAATTTGCTTGGGAGCCGAATAATAGGATTATATGGCCGGAATGAGTTCTACAATATCCCAGCCTCTTTAGCAATTGTACTTAAACTCATTTTTTACCTGTCACACTTTGGCATTTGTTACTCTAATCCTTAGCTGGCAACTTATTCAGCCTACACTAAATACTCTGCCATCACTGTGACTGTCAATTGTGTACTTCGAGACCATTTAGTAATTCCTACCCGTCATTGCGAGCAAAGCGTGGCAATCTCAAGGGGATTGCTTTGTCACTCCGTTCCTCGCAATGACAGTCTGAGTGAATAAACACTCTGCACTTCTGCGAAGACACTAGATTTTGCTTAATAATCGCCTGCGATGGTTGACAAATAGAAAAAAGTGTGCTAGGTTGTTAATGAAAAGTATTTCATACTTAATATTTCATTAAAGGAGAAACAATAAGTGACAAAAGTGGCAACTGCCCTAAGGAGTCAAGTCGAAGAAGAGGAACCTCCAGGCCTTATCACCACGAGAAATGAAATGATAGTGGAGGAAGAAGAACCTCCAGGTAGGACGGCCGTTACCGATGGTACGGCCGTTATAAATGAGAATAGCTTCCCCACTCAAATCCAGCAGGAAAATTGGAGCGATTGGAAATGGCAATTTCGTAACCGAATCACCACTGTTGAAAAACTGGCGACTCTAATCCCCCTTTCAGCTAAAGAAAAAACTCAGCTTAAACTAGTAACCGCAAAATATCCTCTTTCAGTAACACCTTACTACCTCTCCCTAATCAACGTATACGACCCTCATGACCCTATCAGAAAACAGGCAATACCGGCTTTTGAAGAGATAACTCTTGGCCACGTAGGTCTTGAAGACCCACTTGGAGAAAAAAGAGACTCTGTTGTCCCCGGACTGGTCCATCGCTACCCTGACAGAGTACTGATGGTGCTCACAGACATCTGCCCCATGCTTTGTCGCCACTGCACACGGAAAAGGGAGTGGCATAATGGCGGTTGGGTACACACTCCAGGTGAAATCAAAGCGATGTTGGACTACATCCACAAGCACAAGACCATCAGAGACATTATCCTATCCGGCGGCGACCCGCTGACCCTTTCCACACGACGATTGGAAGACGTTATCTCCAAACTGAGGCAAATAGACCATGTTGAGATAATACGCATTGGCACCAGGTTCCCTGTGGTACTGCCGCAGCGCATAGACGATGAACTATGCACTATGCTCTCGAAATACGGGCCAATATGGCTTAATACTCAATTCAACCACCATCACGAGATAACGCCAGAGTCAGCAGCGGCTTGCAACCGCCTCCTACGAGCTGGCATCCCGGTGAGCAATCAGTCGGTGCTTCTTCGGGACATAAACGACACCACAGAAAAACAGACAAAGCTATGCCACGGGCTTCTCAAGATAAAAGTACGCCCCTACTACCTTTTCCAGTGTGACGAAGTTCAAGGAACTGAGCACCTGCGCACTTCAGTAGAAACAGGCCTAAAAATAATAGAGGGGATGCGCGGCCATACCTCAGGCCTAGCTATACCTACCTTTGTTATAGACCTACCAGAAGGCGGTGGCAAAGTTCCTCTCCAGCCGAACTATGTGTTAACACAAACAGAAGAAGAACTGGTACTGAGAAACTACCAGGGGCGCTTCGTATGGTACCGGAACCCTAAAGATAAAGCCAGCCCTGAACTAACTACTGCAGCAGAATTAGATAATCCATTTGTCGACAGTTTTAATGAAGCACAGCGCCAGCTCCAACCAGTGAGAGTCAGAAATGAGAATAGGGCTCGTATACGACCTTAAAGAAGCCGTGCTCTCTGGGGCATACCTGCCAGAGGATGCCCTTGAGGAATATGATTCGCCTGAGACGATAGAGGCTATTGCCACAGCACTTCAGGCCGAGGGACACTCAGTGGTCAAACTAGGAAGCGGCAGGGAGTTCATAACTAACATCATCCATAATAACGTTGACTTTGTGTTCAACATCTCCGAAGGACGGGGCAACTATAGGAGCAGAGAGGCACAGGTGCCTTCTATCCTGGAAATGCTCGGCATACCCTATTCTGGTTCAGACCCTCAGTGTCTGGCGATATGCTTGGACAAACCACTGACCAAGATATTAGTAGCAAGTGCTGGAATTCGCACCCCAAAATGGCAGGTAATCACTAATGTCAGCCAGCTAAATCAAATAATCTGGGATGATTTCCCATTTCCCGCCTTCATCAAGCCAGCCTATGAAGGCTCAAGCAAAGGCATTCGCCTTGGCTCCCGAACAGAAACCGCGGCACAGACATGCCAAATAGCAGCGGAACTCCTGGAGCGCTACCAGCAACCGGTGATGATAGAGGAGTTCATCGCCGGCGATGAAATAACGGTTGGTGTCCTCGGCAACTCCCCAGCGACAATTCTAGGCATAATGCGTGTTCTGCCCAAGAAAAAGAGCGACTATTTCATTTATTCCCTCGAAGTGAAGAGAGAGTGGGTGCAATTGGTGGAGTATGAATGTCCCGCCGAATTGGGAAAGGACATTTTACAGGAAATTACAAACTCGAGTCTCAAGATGTTTGAAACTTTGGGCTGTCGTGATTTTGCCCGAATTGACTTCAAACTCAGCCCTGAGGGATTACCTTACTTCCTTGAGATAAATCCACTAGCCGGGCTCAATCCAACGAGCAGTGACTTGCTACTAATGGCCTATAAACTTGGCTGGACATACCAAGCTCTTATTTCAGCTATACTCAATGCCGCTCTACAAAGGTACCCACAGTGCGTCCGCGGATAGCGATTATCTATAATGAGCCTAACCCTGACCTCTATGGCACCATAGTAGAAAAGAAAGCATCGCTTGCTATCCTCACAGGGATGGAGGCAATCCATCAAGCTCTAACCGATTCAGGATATCCTGTCATTCGCATACCTTTAATACCACCACTCGAGTCAGCTAGAGAAAGGCTCAAAAACATTGAAGCAGACCTGGTGTTCAGCCTCTTCGAAGGTTTTGATGGTCAGCCGGAAGCTGAGGCAGCTATAGTAAATTCCCTTTCAAAGCTCGGGCTAACCTACACTGGTTGTCCCGGAACTGCCCTGTCTCTGGCACTGGATAAAGTGAGGACAAAGACACGCCTGGATGCAATAGACGTAGACACACCCGATTACCAGCTATTAAGCCCCGAGACCGTTTCCATGTTTCACATGAGTTACCCTTGTATCGTCAAACCGTACGCAGAGGACGGAAGCAATGGTATAACAGAGGAAAGCGTGGTGTACGACTTCACCTCGTTACAAAATCAAGTGAGGACAATAAGTGAGCGCTTCAGAGGAAGAGCACTGGTGGAGGAATTTGTGGATGGCCGCGAATTCAATATTACAGTCCTTGGAGACAAGAAGCCTACACCTCTGCCTATCTCCGAGATAGTCTACTCCCTGCCACCGGAGATGCCAAAGATTCTCACCTTCTCTGCTAAATGGGAACCACAAAGTGTATATTTCGAGAATACCAAAGCTGTCTGTCCCGCTGAGATAAGCGCTGAACTGCAAGAGCGCATCATAAAGACCGCCGTTTCCGCCTTTAGGCTGCTGGGGCGCCATGGCTATGCCAGAGTAGATTTTCGATTGGATAGCGAAGGCAAACTTAAGATAATAGACCTGAACCCCAATCCTGACATATCCCCCGACTCCGGAGCAGCACTTCAAGCCAGCGCTAAGGGAATGAACTACAACCAGTTTATTGAAAAAATCGTGCTGCTCGCCCTTGAAAAGGAATAGGGATGGGACCCACCATCAGGCCAATGACTAGCGAGGACAAACCAGCTATAATGCGGATGCTACGCAAAATACCAGAATTCAAACCAATCGAAGTAGATATAGCTGAGGAAGTTCTCGAAGACTATCTGCAAAAACCAAATCATGGTGGTTACCACGTTTTCGTGGCAGAAGCTGGCTCGTCAATCAGAGGCTATATTTGCTACGGGACTACTCCCCTGACCGAGGGAACCTGGGACATATACTGGCTAGCAGTTGCTCCCAGTGAACAGAGACGGGGCGTAGGAAAAGCCCTGCTCGCATTCGCCGAGGATAAAATCAAGAATACTAAGGGAAGGTTAGCCCTCATTGAAACGTCCTCCAAGCCGGAATATGAGAGAACAAGGCGTTTCTACCGCTCCCAAGGCTACACATTAGCCTGCCGAATCGCCGACTTCTACGCGCCAGGTGATGATAAGCTGGTTTTCCAGAAGCGGCTCGGGTAGGGTATACTTTAAAGCAGCATCAACAATAAAATAAAAGAGGGTGAGGCGAAGCTAAAGCCTCGCACTACATTTTCCTCTCCCTTATGGGAGAGGAGCAAGGTGAGGGTGAATACTGTCGAAGCCCCCCTGACCCCCCAGCAAGGGATGGAGAATCCTTTGGTAAGTCCACCAATGTAGTGCGACCCCTTTCCACGACCTGGCCCATGGGGTGACCAAGTCGGGACAGGAGGGTCACCCACGACCACCCCACATAGCTGCGACCTTTTAAGGTCGCTGAGCGGTGGAGAGCTGTGAGCGACGCTAAAGTCTCACAGCTACAGTGAGAAACAATCACACCACGGAGAGGCCAACGTGAAGATAGGTTTTTGGAAAGATAAGATAAACACTTGGAAACCATTTGTCGCTGGTATCATCACTGCCTTTATCTTGACTGCCATTATATTTGCTCTGCCACTGAAGGTCATATCCACCGAAGTTACCGAAACTTATTACGTCACCGAGATGAAACAAGAACCTTACACAGCAACTGAACCATATGAAACTGAGGAGGCTTATGAAAAAGCCATGGTCTTCGCCGATGGTTTTTACAAAGTTGTCCCCAGCGGAATCATAACTCCTTTTTACATCGATAAACCTGATGCCCGGATAATCGGCAAATTCGAAAACCCGATTCCTGGCAGCTTCGTAATCATTACCACCCCGAATCGCATCCTCTGGGAGACATACGGCAGTCGAGGCACTGTCGAGTTGCCTCTTTCCCAAGGTCAATACCGGGCTAAATTCCAAGAGAATGTGATGTGGGGGGAAGACTGCTACATCTATTTAGCAACGAAATGGACCGAGACACACCAAGTAACAAGGTATAAGGAGACCATCAAATACCAAGAGGTGCCCATCCAAGTGGAAAAACAAAGGACGATTATAAAACAGGAAAGGATATCAGTCTGGAAACAAATCTTCAAATAAGGAGATAAAGAGAGTGTTTATCAACAATCCATTCCTATACATCTTAACTCACCAATGTAGCCTCGACCCCTCAGGGTCGAGTTCCCGAGGCTAGAGCCTCGCCGCTACATTAGTAGACAATCTGTGGAAAGCGAGCATTGAAATGTTAACGGAAGGAATATCCATCGGTAAGGCTTTTGGTATACCTCTCAGGTTGCATTACTCCTGGTTCATCATCTTTGTACTCGTAGTCTGGTCACTGGCTGCTGGTTACTTTCCCACCGCCTATCCACACTGGAACTTGACCACCTCGATAATTGCTGGTGTAATAACCAGCCTGCTGTTCTTCGGCTCTGTACTGGCACATGAGCTGATGCATAGCATAATAGCTAAACGAGCAGGCATTCCTATTCACGCCATAACCCTTTTCATCTTTGGCGGTGTATCTCAGATGACCGAAGAGCCCAGACAGCCCCAGGTTGAGTTCCGAATGGCCATCGCTGGCCCGCTGACCAGCCTAGCATTGGGCGGGATATTCCTAGCAATCTGGTTCTGGCTAGAAGGCATACCTGAATTTCTCAAAGCGATATCCTTCTGGCTCGGATTAATCAACATTGTTCTAGCTGGCTTTAACCTTATACCCGGCTTCCCACTGGATGGCGGACGTGTGCTCCGCTCACTGATATGGTGGCGAAGCGGAGACCTACGCAGCGCCACCAAGATAGCCTCTAATATCGGCCGGGGGATTGGTTACCTGTTCATCGTCATCGGCATAGCACTTATATTCACCGGCAACTGGTTAAACGGGCTATGGCTTGCTTTCATCGGTTGGTTTTTGGAAAACGCCGCCGCTTCCAGCTACCGCCAGCTAGCCCTTCAGGACATACTCAAAGGCCATAAGGTGAGTGAGTTGATGACACGAGATTGTCCGGTATTGCCACCAGAGCTCACCATCCAGCAATTGGTAAACGAACAAATATTGACTTCCGGCCGCCGCTGTTTTCCGGTGGTACAACATACCCATGTCCTCGGCATCATTACCATACATGATATCAAGGCAGTGCCTCGCGAACAATGGTCCACCAAGACCATTGGGGAAGCTATGACTCCTTTCGCCAACATGAAATCAGTGGGGCCTGACGATGACCTTACCACAGTCCTACAGATATTGACTAAACAGAACGTCAACCAACTTCCGGTGGTCAAAGATGGTAACATCATCGGCATGATCGCCCGTGACAGCTTGCTATCCTTCATCCACGTCCGCAGCGAATTAGGAACGTAACTTATGATGGTGCGCGATGGATAAATTACTGCCTTTTCTATGCCGTTACCTCCCCAAATGGCTTGAGCCGCTTGCCGACTTGGCTCTAGACCTGCGCTGGACCTGGAATCACGGCAGCGACCAGCTCTGGAAAGCTATTGACCCGCAGGCATGGGAATCAACACAAAACCCTTGGTGGATACTGCAAAGTATATCCGAAGAACGCCTAGAAAAATTAGGTGAAGACAAGCAGTTTAAAGAAGAGCTTCAGCGGCTGGCGAAAATACGCCAGAGTTACCTGCGCAGCCGCGGCTGGTTCGCAGAAGAATATTCTGAAAAAGACCTCGGTACCATAGCCTACTTCAGCATGGAATTTGGCCTGGGTGAGGCACTGCCGCTATATGCCGGTGGACTGGGTACGTTGGCCGGTGACTACTTGAAGACCGCCAGCGACCTGAACGTGCCCATGGTCGGCATCGGCCTCCTCTACCAGGAAGGCTACTTCCGCCAGATTATAGGTGCCGATGGCTGGCAAATAGAAGCTTATCCGCATAACGACCCAACCAACTTTCCTATACGCCCGGTGATGAATACCGCAGGAGGATGGCTCAGAGTTCCATTGGAACTTCCCGGCCGCACACTGTTACTACGCGTATGGCAGGTACAGGTCGGCCGTGTGGAACTCTATTTACTGGATAGCAATGACCCGATGAACAACCCAGCAGACCGGAGTATTATTTATAAATTATATGACGACAGGCCAGAGTTTCGGCTAATGCAAGAAATGGCATTAGGCATAAGCGGATGGCGAGTACTTGAAGCACTGGATATCAGGCCTGAGATATGCCATCTCAACGAGGGCCACGCCGCCTTTGCTGTACTGGAACGCGCTCGAAGCTTTATGCAAAAGACGGGTAAACCGTTCCCTGTCGCCTTGTGGGCAACACGTGCTGGTAATGTATTCACCACTCATACTCCTGTTACCGCCGGTTTTGACATCTTCGCCCCTAAATTAATCAACCGTTACTTCCGTGGCTATGCCGCATCACTGGGTATTCGGTTAGAGGAACTGTTAGCCCTAGGTCAACAAAACCCCGGTAACCCAGAGGACCAATTTAACATGGCAATTTTGGCTATGCGTGGTAGCACCGAGATAAATGGAGTGAGCCAGCTCCATGGAGAAGTTAGCCACCGTATCTTCCAGCCGCTGTATCCACGTTGGCCAGAACGCGAGGTGCCAGTCAGCCACATAACCAACGGTGTCCATATGCCATCATGGGATTCGAAATGGGCAGACAAGCTATGGATGGATGCCGCCGGTAAAGGATGCTGGTGTGGCACGCTCAAGCCACTGACTGAAGCAATTCAACACCGCCCCGACCGGGAACTATGGAGGCTCCGCAATGCAGGACGGCAAGCGCTGGTGAACTATGTGCACCAGAGATTGGTTCACCAGTTCCAGCAATACGGTGCCGACCCATATACTATAGAACAAGCAAAAAATGTTCTCGACCCCAATCTGCTCACTTTAGGATTTGCCCGGCGCTTTACTGCCTACAAGCGCCCAAATTTGGTGCTTCATGACCCTGAGCGATTGACAAATATTCTTCTGCACCCTGAACACCCCATCCAGATTGTTGCTGCGGGCAAAGCTCACCCACATGATGAAGAGGGTAAACGCCTGGTTCAGCAATTCGTTAACTTCGCCCGACAGTCAAATGTCAGGTCACGCGTCGTCTTTCTGCCCGATTATGACATAACCACTGCTCAGCAACTGGTGCAAGGAGTAGATGTTTGGCTCAATACCCCACGACGCCCGTGGGAAGCCTGTGGTACCAGCGGTATGAAAGTGCTGGTGAACGGGGGGCTTAATCTCTCTGAACTCGATGGCTGGTGGGTAGAGGCTTACACACCTGAGTTTGGTTGGGCGCTGGGTGACGGCAAGGAACACCCTGCACCTGGCTGGGATGCCATGGAGGCCGAGCAATTGTATCAACTGTTGGAGCAAGAGATTATCCCAGAGTTCTATGACCGCGATGCTCAAGGCGTTCCAGTAGGCTGGATAAACCGAATTCGTGCCAGCATGAGCCAGCTTACACCTCGTTTCAGCAGTAACCGTATGCTACGAGAATATGTGGAGAAAGTATACGTGCCAGCCGCCAGCAAGTTCCAAGAGCGCACAGCACACGGCGCTCAATTGGCTGAACAGCTACACTCCTGGCAGACAGCGCTGACACAACATTGGTCCGAGGTCCATCTCGGCAACGTGCAGGTTCAAAAACAAAGGAACCTATGGAGTTATGAGGCAGCAGTTTACCTTGGCGAACTGAATCCCGATTTTGTCACCGTTCAAATATACGCTGACCCGATAGAAGGATACGACACCGTGTGTCAACCGATGACCAGAGGCAATAAACTGCCGGGCACAGTGAACGCTTACCTCTATAAAGGCGCTGTCCCAGCAGCACGGCCGCTTGAGCATTTCACACCCCGCATTATACCAGCACACCCGGCAGCACGAATCCCACTGGAAGACAATCACATCCTATGGCACTCGCCCACCAGTGACCGGGAGTAGATACCCTCAAAAAGTAACACGCCCTTTCTTGATTTCATCACCTATATCAATCCAGAGCTCTGTTGAAATATAAGCTTCAACCTCATCTCTATCCAGCAAATGCGCGATAAAGCTGCCTAAATTGTCTTTCTTGCCTTCGGCACAGTACTCAGCGAGCAACGAGAAAACTCTCCTGGGAATTATATAAATACCCGTAGCGATAAGGCTGGATGTAGCTTCCAGTGGCTTCTCATCAAATCTGACCACCTTTCTCTCATCCAATGTGACCAGTCCAATCTGACAAGCCTTGCCAATTTCACACGCCTTGCTCTTATCACCGACGTCATACACAGCTATCACAACTTTTTCACCACTGAATTGGTTTATTAATTGATTTAAGTCAAGCTCAAAATAGTTATCGCCAGCTAGAACCATAAGGTCTTCATTTATGTTTTTGCTCTTTATCCAGTAATCCACCGCTCCAATAGCCCCCTTCTTTTGCTCATCAGTTGTAGCCTCTTCAACACAAATCTCCACCGCTCTATCTATTGTCTCCTGCCAGACATGAAAATCGCCTTCAAACTTTTTGTTCATAGAGACGAGGATGTCCACATCTTTTGGAATTCTATCTACTATATGTGTTATCAGAGGTTTGCCTTTATACTCAAGCAGTGCTTTGGCTTTATTGAGAGTTAAAGGATAAAGCCTGGTAGCAAACCCTCCAGCCAGTATGAGACACTTCATATGCCACCTCACTAACTTGTATCTTATCAATATGTTCACTCCCTAATCAAAAAATAACGTGAGGACGAGTCTTCAAACTCGTCCGAAACGGATAGACCTGCCTGCCCCGAGTCGGCCACCTCCCGACCGAGGCAGTGGGAAAATCTATCCCTATACCTGTGAGATGAAATAAATGGGTCAATGACTTACTAACAGGTCTCAAGCCTATTGACGCAGAACGCTTTAAGTCATAACATATAGCTGCAATAACAGGGATGCGCTGCACTGCAGCACTTCTGATGGAGGGTAAAAATGAAATGTCCACAATGCCAGGCCGACAATATCGATACTGCAGAATTCTGTGGCAATTGCGGGGCAAAATTGGATAAGGCCTGTCCCCAGTGCGGTACAAGTAATCCTGCTCAATATGCCTTCTGCGGCGAGTGTGGTTATGACCTACGTTCTGTTCCAATCCCTGCACCCAGTGCTGCAGAACCAACACCTGAAGTCCCAGAACCAGCACCAACAGTAGCCGCAGAGCCTATACTTGAGACTCCAGAACCAGCGCCGATGGTAACAGGGCAAATTAAGGTGCACCGGAGGATACCAACCGGCATCGAAGGACTTGACCAGCTTATCGGAGGAGGCTTCATAGCCAACAAAGTCTACCTGATAAGCGGCGAATCCGGCACTGGCAAGACCGTCTTCGGACTGCAATACCTTTACTACGGGCTTATCGTAGGCGAAAATGGCATCTACGTCTCCGGTGATGAAAAGCCGAGCCATCTCATTGTGGACGCTGAGTCATTGGGTTGGGACTTCAGCAAATATGCGCATGAGCAGAAACTAGGACTGCTCGATGTGTCACCACACTTTACTGAGCTGCGTTCTGGTAAAACAAAGTATGTTGATGTCCGCACCGTAGTCGCTGACCTGGCAAAACACGCCAAGACTATAGATGCCAAACGGATTGTTATTGACCCGATAGGGCCACTTGTCTTTGGACAGGAATGCGCAGCTTGTGTGCAGGAGTACATCAGGAATCTTATATTTGCCATCGAAGATAACCTGCAATGCACAGTTTTGATTACCTCTGGCATACCGTCCGGGACTTCAGCTTTATCTCGCTATGGTGTTGCGGAGTTCGTTGCCGAAGGTGTAATCGTGCTAGGTATGAGCAAGAGCGACAGTGAATGTACTCGCACGCTCTTCATACGGAAGATGCGCAGCACCCCCACAGACCTCTGTGAGCATGTCTTCGATATCCTCCCTCACAGGGGCATAGTAATCAAGGAATAAGAACATCAGACCGGTGCCTATTAATACTAAGGTTAACTCAAAAGTTAAAATTTAAAATGGCAGATAAAAACGCAAAAGTCATTTTTGATTTTTGACTTGTCATTTTACTTTTTGCGCAGAGGCGGACAGAATACGCCCT
This sequence comes from Chloroflexota bacterium, assembly GCA_016865895.1. Classification (GTDB taxonomy): domain Bacteria; phylum Chloroflexota; class Dehalococcoidia; order GIF9; family UBA5629; genus VGNY01. The sequence continues at coordinate 26,270 of VGNY01000001.1, forward strand.
TTCTTCAACAGGAGAGGGCATGGTGATATGAAAAGGGATATTCTGATTGACGCTACCGCCAGGGTCAAAGAGCCTTTCGAGACCAAGCCACAAAAACGTGGCCTGTCTATCCTCTTTATCCTAGCACTACTGGCTATACTAGCCCTATCTATGTACTTGGTATTCCGCGGAATGGCTTTCCTGGAGCCGGGCTATTCCTGGCTCGACCGTATATTTGCCACACTGCTTCTTGTCGCTGAGCTATATATCTTCGTCCATGCCATAGGCTACTTCTTATCCACCATGAAGGCTACAAGAGGATATACAATCACCAAAGAACGTGTATTCACTCCTGTCGTGATGTCTCCCGTAGCTGTGCTCATCACCACTTTCAACGAGGACCCGGGCATCCTCGAAGAGACCATCATCTCAGCAGTAACCATGGACTATCCGCAAAAGAAGGTCTACATCGTCGATGACTCCACCAATGAGGACTTGCGCAAAGGGATTCAAGACCTGTCACAGAAATATAACTGTGCTTACGTCCACCGAGATAACCGACGAGGCTACAAAGCCGGCGCCATCAACGATTTGCTGAAGACTCTCTCGGGAAAATATGTAGCCGTCTTTGATGCTGACCAAAAGCCCGTCCGCGATTTCTTGACCCGCACCATACCATTCCTGGAGGAGGACCCTGAACTGGCATTCATACAGACACCTCAGTTCTATAACAACACAGAAAATAGTCCGGTTGCCTTCGGCGCTGGCCATCAACAGGCTGTCTTTTATGAATACATCTGCGAAGGCAAGAATGTCAGCGATGCCATGTTTTCCTGCGGTAGCAACGTTGTTTACCGAGCTGATGCCCTGCATAGCATAGGTGGTTTCGATGAGAAATATGTAACTGAAGACTTCGCTACCGCTCTAAAACTGCACCTGAAGCACTGGAAATCTCTATACTACAACTATGTATATGTGTATGGGTTGGGGCCAGAAAACCTCTCCGGTTATTTCACCCAGCAGATGCGATGGGCACTGGGTACATTAGGGGTATTCAAGAGTGTCATATTTGAGTTCTTCAAAAAGCCGTGGGCACTTAAGCTAGGCCAATGGTGGGAGTACTTTCTTTCTGGCTCTTATTATCTGGTGGGCTGGGTTAACTTCATTTTCATCCTCTGTCCTGCAGCCTTCCTTCTGGCAAATGTAAGGCCGCTCATCGCCGACCCGCTATTCTATGCAGCAGCCTTTCTGCCCTACTTCATCTTCTCCATGGGCACCTTCTATTTGAGCATGGGGCGGCGGGGATATAACGCCAGAGCCCTCTTTGCCGGCCAATCTCTTGGCTTCATTAGCATCTGGGTGCTGATGAACGCAGCAGTAATGGCTCTTTTCAACATCAAGCGTCCTTTCGGCGTCACTCCAAAGGGAGAAGCCGGAAGGCTCAGCATTAAATACATAATGCCTCAACTTATACTGATGATACTGAGCCTGACCGCAGTGGTAGTTGGCATATATAAGCTAACATCCAGTTTAGACTGGGCAGTGGTGGTCAATGTATCATGGGTAACTTATCACGCAGTGATGTTGGGGATGGTCTTCTACTTCAACCGCTCCTTTGAACCATATCATACAGAAACGATCTTTATAGAACCGACTGTTTAAGCACTGTGACCGAGAACACCCGAGAGAATACCACCTCATTTTACACAAATCTCAATTTCCAATTCCCAATTCCCAAACACCAAACAAATTCAAAGCACCAAATACTAATAACCAAAACTACGAGTCTAATTCCCATCACTCTGGTTCTCTCCCACCTGGAGAGAGTATTTTTTGCTTTTCTCCTCTCCCTTGACGGGAGAGGCCTGTCCTGAGCGAAGCGAAGGAACAAGGTGAGGGTGAAACTTCAGATATTGCCTTACACCTGTAGTCTGGTGCGGGCGATTATCTCCCGCTTAGCGGCATCGGGGAGGTCATCAAAATAGGCACAGTAACCAGATACGCGTACTACCAACTCCGGATATTTGTCCGGATTGCGGCAGGCATCCTCCAGCATCTCAGGGTCAAGCACATTTAACTGCATCTCCAGCCCTTTTGAACCGAAAAAGCCCTTCACCAGACCGGTAAGTATGTCCACTCCCCGGTCACCGGCCATGCTCTGAGGGTCAAAACGAAGATTCATAGCATACCCATTTGGCGACAATGTAGAGTCCACATGCGCCACCGAGTTAAGCAGCGCCGTAGGACCAAGGCGGTCACAGCCATTGGTTGCCCCCAGGCTGGCAGCAAATGGCTCCCCAGCATTTCTGCCACTGGGTAAAGCGCCGGTTTGCTTGCCAAAGGCTACGTGGCAGGTCACGGAATGAAATCCAGGCACATAATGACCACCTCGCGTGTTGCGGTGTCGGGACAAAGCCGAATGGAAGATATTCACCACCTGATTGGCATAGCCATCAGGAAGGTGATGGTCGTTGCCATATTTCGGTGCTTTAAGCAGTTCAGCCTGAAGCTCAGGGACCAAAGCGAAATTGTCATGCAAAGCCTCCAACACCTGAGCCATAGTATACTTGCAGCGTTGAAAAACCACATCGTCCAGAGCTGCCAGTGAATCCGCCACATCCGCCACTCCCACACCCTGAATACCGCTGGAGTTATACAAAGCTCCACCTGCAGTTATATCACGCCCCGATTCCAGACAGCCGTCCACCAGCATAGAAGAAAATGGCGTGGGGTGATAATCACAATTCCCTTTCTCAATCACCTGGAGGTCATAAATCATGCGTTCCACCATATACTCCACCTGCACACGGAAGGCTTCAATCACCTGGTCAATATTTATAAACGAGGCAGGCTCTGGAGTGGCGGCGCCGATTCTGCGACCGCTGTTGAGTCGTTTGCCCTGACTAAGCGCCAGCTCGAGGCAGATGGGTAAATTGAACAACCCCGCATCCGTGGAGAAAAAGCTTTTCCCTGGCAAGGATAGTTCAACACAGCCTACCACGGCATAATTTCGTGCCTCTGCCAGCGGATAGCCATGAGCGACAAGCGAGGCTATAGCAGCCTCGTCATTGAACAGCGCTGGTACCCCATTGCCTTTCCTGACCACATCAGCTACTCGCCTCAGGTAATTGTCTGGGGAACCGGCATGAACTCGAGCCTGATAGTTAGGGTCTCTCAAACCAGATTCCTCCATCACATCAAGAAAGAGATAGGTAAGGTCGTTAACCACATCTCTGCCCTCTCTGTCCATACCCCCGACTATCGCCGCTTGCACCACCAAGTAACCACCATGATACTGGCTGACTCCTTCAGAAAGCAGGAAAACATGCTCGGTAGCCTTAGCTGAAAAACAAAGCAGGAGTTCCCTGGCTCGCTGTGAGGTAATTCGCCCTTCTTCCAGGTCACCTCGGTAATAAGGATAAAGATACTGGTCCATCCTACCGAAGGAGATAGCCGAGTTCAGCCCCTCCAGACAAACTGCCATGTGCGTCAGCCACAGCGACTGCAAGGCTTCATGAAAGGTTTCAGCCGGGTTACATGGGACTTTGCGACAGATACGTGCTATCTCTTTAAGCTCAGCAGCACGCTCAGCACCCTTCTCCTCAAGGGCTACTCGCTCAGCCTCATCGGCAACGCGCCCAGCGAAATCAACCAGACCTTCGCAGGCAATGCGAGCCGCTTGGTACAGGTCACCTTCTTTTCCCGCCGTGGTTTCTAAATAACCCTTCACACCCAGCTTAAGCATTTTTTCGTAATTAGGCAGGAAATGTCCGATGCCGCCGGCTTCGTTTATCAGGTAACAAGCAGCATTAAGCTGCTCTAACACATAACGCAGTAGCTCCCGCCACCGCCCTGAGAAAGCCCGCACCGGCATATTGCGGAAAAGCCAGTAAGGGAAGACACCAAACAGCAGCTTCAAACGGTCGCGCCAGGGCATGCGCAAAGGAGTAGTCTTCCGCTTATCAATCCACAGCAAGTCTGTGGACATGAACACACCGCTCAGTTCAGGCTGGATAATCGCCGAGATGCGCTGGCTGCCCATATTGCCCACGATAAGCTCATCAGGATAAATTCGCACCGACTTATACCTTAAAAGATAGCGCAAAGCCTTAGCCTTGCGTACTATCATCGGTTCAGTTGGGTCATCGTGATGCTTAAAGAAGTCGGTAATGAGATATGCCCGCTCCGAGCATAGGTGGACAGGCGTGGAGAGGAGTTCTTTCTTTATGCGCCTAAACCGCTCCGAGATTTCTCTCTTTTCAATGGTTCTAACTTGCTCTGCCACAGGTACTCCTACTCCCGATGCAGCATAGGCTATTCCGTGCTCCTATGTCAAGAATTTGAAGTGTCATCGCGAGGAGCGTAAGCGACATGGCGATCCCTGTTCCCCTTTCTGTCATTCTGAAGGAGCCCTTCCATGGAAGGGCAACTGAAGAATCTCAACTCCGGGTAAACCCTTCGCTACGCCCGAGGGCAGGCTCCGCGACCAAAAAATCTTGGGGGTGATGCAATGGGATTCTTCGCTACGCTCAGAATGACAGGGGCGAAGCGCTCGCAATAACATGAGGAATGAAATATAATGGAGAACAGAAAGATGGCTAAAGGTAGTACGAATAAAGCGAAAGTCCTGGTGGTGGATGACGAGGCACGGATAAGGGAAATCGTGTCCCGCAGGCTAACTGAGGCAGGTTACCAATGCACCACAGCCTCCGATGGCAGCAGCGCATTAAAGAAACTAAAGACCAAGCCGATAGACCTGGTTTTGCTGGACATCAACATGCCGGGAAAATCCGGCGTGGAGGTGCTGAAAGAAATCAAGGGCAAGTATTCAGATACCGCAATCATCATGGTAACCGCCATAGCCGAAGTAGAAACGGCTATCAACGCAATGAAACTAGGGGCTTATGACTATATCATCAAACCTGTTGACCACAAGATACTCCTGATTAGCGCCGACAGAGCCTTAGAAAAGAGAAGGCTGATACTGGAGAATAAAGCCTACCAGCTTCACCTCGAGGAGAAGGTCAAAGAACAGACTGAGAAGATACGCCAGTCATTTCTCAGCTCCATCACCTCACTAGCCCGTGCACTGGAAGCCAAAGATGCCTACACCAGTGGCCATTCCGAGAGGGTGACAAAGATAGCTGTTGCCATTGCCGAGGAGATGAATATGCCGGAAGACAGGATTGAAAAGATACGCATTGCCGGTTTGCTCCACGATATCGGGAAGATAGGGGTGATGGAGTCGGTTCTGAGCAAGCCGGACAAGCTTACCAATGAGGAATTTGAGCATGTAAAGTCTCACTGCGAAATAGGACAACGCATTTTATCACCCATCATAGAGGACGAGGAAATACTGGATATAGTGGTACATCACCACGAACGTTATGACGGAACCGGCTATCCCCACAGGCTATCGGCAGAGCAAATATCACCCGGGGCTAAAATCATGGCAGTTGCAGAAGCATATGATGTTGTATTATCACAGAGTGCAAAGATTTTGGCAGTTGCCGATGCCTACGATGCCATGACATCCAAACGGCCCTATAGACCAGCAATGTCCCACAAAGCTGCCTGCGCCGAGCTGGAGAAGGGCAAAGGAACACAGTTCGACCCAGCCGTAGTGGACGCCCTTCTCCAGACAATCGCTAAACTCAGGAAACTATAACCAATCGCCTTCATGTCATCGTGCGACTTCTTCCTCATGTCATTGCGAGCCCTTCGCTTTTTGTCATTTTGAAGGAGCGAAGCGACTGAAGAATCTCCACTCATGATAAACTCCGCAATGACAATGGAGGGAAATCGAGAGCGGTCAAGGGGCTTACGCCCCTGACAATAGCAACAGGGGAAAGTCGCAACTCCAGTCAGCCTACCGAGGTGCTAGCCCATGCGCCTTGAGCAAAGGAATATCATCCAAAATGTCTTCGGTATTGCCATCGGCTACAATCTCCCCCCCATCCATCACCACCGTCCGTTGGCACAAAGCCCTGACTAGATCCAGGTCATGAGTAGCGATTATCTTCGTCATCGGAAACTGTTTCAGTAGTTCTATCAGAGACCACTTGCTTCTCGGGTCAAGGTTGCTGGTGGGCTCATCAATGACCAGAACCTCCGGGTTTAGAGACAGAACAGTGGCAATAGCTACCCGCTTTTTCTCGCCGACGCTGAGATGATGTGGCGAACGATGTTCATAGCCACTCATCCCCACCCACTCCAGGGCTTGAGTCACCCGTTGCTTCACCTCAGATTCGGAATAGCCCATATTTATCGGGCCAAAGGCAACATCATCGAAAACGCTCAGCGAGAAAAGCTGGTCTTCCGGGTCCTGAAATACCAGGCCAACCCTTTTCCTTATCTCCTTCAGATTTTTCTCCTCCATCGGTAGCCCACAAATCTCCACCGTACTGTTACCACGGAGGACACCATTCAAATGAAGCAACAGCGTTGATTTCCCGGCACCATTCGGGCCTATCATGGCTACATTCTCGCCAGGGTAAATAGTTAGGTCAACGCTCTTCAGCCCCTGATTCCCATCAGGATAGGTATAAGAAACGCTCTTAATGTCAACAACTTTATCCATGACTTCTCAACCTAACCACCAGATAATATACGGGGAAACGAGCACCATGCAAAAGATTACACCAAAGTAAGCATCGGCTGGCCTGAAACTTAAGTTGTGCAACGTTCGAACCTGACCATCAAAACCTCTGGACAACATGGCGGCATAAATCCTCTCCCCCCGCTCATAACTCCTAATAAACAAGGTGCCCACCATGTTGCCGATAGTCTTCAGCTGATGCAACCGGTTGCCACCGAAGTTGCGGCTGTCACGAGCCTGCTGCATCCGCATCACTTCATCCACCAGAACAAAGATATAGCGATACATAAAAGAAAGAATCAATATCATCACCTGAGGCGTGCCCAATTGCTTCAAACCTTTTAACAGGTCAGCAAGCTTTGTTGTCGATGACAGCAAAATTAAACCTAAAATACAGAGCCAAGCTTTCACCACCACATTTGCCAAAATAAACAGGCCACTGTAAGTTACCGAGACTTGCCACATCCAGATGTTATAGCTGCCAGCTAATTCCCCCTCTTTGAAAAAGGGAATAAATACAGCAATCAGCAAAACAAACGGGAAAATGACCAGAGACCTTTTTAGAACATAAAGAGGCGGCAACCTGGAAAGAATTAGCAACACTGCAATGACACAGAAGTAGCAGACAAAAATCCGCCAGTTATTGGCCGGTGTCAATACCACCGCCACGATGAAAGCCAGACTGGCAATGAGCTTAGTCCGCGGGTCAAGTCTGTGGATAAAACTGTCAAGGTCACTATATTCGTCAATAAAACTATGCTTCACGTCTTACACTCAACAGTTTGGCTAATCCATAACCGATGCCAAAAAGAATAGCAGTACCCACTATTCCAGCCAGAATCGTAGCTACAGCCTCATTCGTGACCCCTGGTATAACATAGTCAGGGATAATTTTGTAGACAGGCTCAAGAGCTGCCTCGATAAACCCCTTGTTCTCAGCAACCCTCTCCAGTCCATCAGGAGACGAAGAAGCCAGTGGAGATAATATAGCCAAAATAAAAGCTAAAATCAAAGCGCCATGCCACCATTTCATTTCAATCTGACCTCCTTAAAAAGAGTTTTTATTAATGTAGTGCGAGGCTTTAGCCTCGCTGGAGAAAGGCGACCCTAAAGGGTCGCACTATATTGAAAAATAAACTGTTAATGAACAACCTCCTTTAAGCCTTCTGCAGTTCTAACAGGTCAGCTCTGACTGCTAACACCAAGCTGAGCACCGCTGCTGTTATCAACCCCTCACCAATGCCGATAAGAGCATGAACACCCGCCATTGCCGGCAAAGCTACGCCTAATGGTACAATACCTGAAACTGCCAGCTCCAGGGCACAGGCTACAGATGCTGCCACCACCGTGAGCCAGGCAGCAACACCACTACCCACCATTATACCTAACTTCCGCTTGCTGAAAAGCGAAGCTAGTCCCAGATAAACATAATAACCAACAAAACAGGCAACAACACCCATATTTACGATATTAGCTCCTAAAGCGAGCAGCCCCCCATCCTGAAAAATCAGACTTTGCACAGCCAGCACACAGGTCATTATCAGCACACCTGCCCATGGCCCCACCAAAATAGCAGCCAGAGCAGCTCCTATAAGATGCCCCGATGTGCCCCCAGCTATGGGAAAATTCAACATCTGGGCGGCAAAGATAAAAGCAGCCAATACCCCCATCAGCGGTATCCACTTCTCGCCCATCTTCTTGTTCGTCGCCTTAACTGCATAGGCAACACTGCCAGCAGCCACAGCAATCCCGGCTACTGCTACCGGCATACTGACAAAACCATCTGGAATATGCATCGAAATCCTCCCTTATCAAATTTATTCAATTAAATGCAACTGCAACTAATTGCACTAAGTACTAAAAATAAAAAGCCTCCTAGCCACCTTGACATTTAGAACACAAACCAAAAACAGCCATGTGTTTCAAATCAGCCTTAAACTGATACATATCAGTCAGAGTTTCTTCCAAGGGGTTCAGTGCCGACTCAGGCAAATCAATTAGTCTGCCACACTTCTGGCACACGAGATGGTGATGGTGTCCTCTTTCTGCAGGGTGAAAACGGACACATCCGTCACCCAGAGCGATTTCGGTAACCAACCCAAGTTCCTTTAATAATTCAAGTGTCCGGTAAACCGTAGAGATGTTAGCATAAGGATACCTGGCTTTAACTTGAGCATAAATCTCCTCAGCGCTAACATGCTCATCAGCACTATGTAGAGCATCAACCACCATCATCCGCTGCGGAGTCAACCGATAGCCCTTTCCCTTAAGCGTATGACCACAACTCATAACCACAAGATTATAACACAGCTCGGAAATTATTGCAACTATTTGCATTAGCAACTAATTGAATTTCAAAAAAATTTCTCTTTGCTATCCAACGCTATGGTAACCGGACCATCATTACATATTTCCACCAACATATGCTGCTGAAAACGTCCTGTCTCCACCTTCAATCCAGCAGCTCGAACCCGGTCAACGAAAAAGCTGACTAGAGCTTCAGCTTGCTCCGGTGGTGCTGCTTCTTCAAAACTAGGCCGTCGCCCCTTCCGCGTATCAGCGAGAAGAGTAAACTGGCTGATAATCAAAATCTCACCACGGGTTTCCAACGCCGAGAGATTAAACTTGCTGGCCTCATCAGCAAAGATACGAAGATTGACTATCTTGTCTGCCAGATAAACAGCGTCTCTCTCCGCATCTCCACGAGCTATCCCAACCAGGACAACCAAACCACGACCTATTTTCCCAACCACTTCACCACTGACACTTACCGATGCTCTGGTGACACGCTGCACTAATGCTTTCAAAACGTCTCCAATCTATATAGGGCTAAAAGAAAACCACAACGATACTTTGAGATTGTTTATGAACAATTTTTTTCAATGTAGTGTGACCCTTTAGGGTCGCCTTTCTACAGCTAGGCTAAAGCCTCGCACTACATTAGAAACACTCTCATATTTTACGAAAGGCAGCCCATCTAAAACAAATTGACAGCTAAAATTTGATAGAGTACAATGGTTTCTGCGAGAGGACATGGAGGACAAAGCATGATAGAGATGACAATTGATAGCATTCGCGTAAGCCTGATGAATTACCAGCACGTAGTAATCTTAAAGGAGAAGGAATCAGACCGTTATCTGCCCATCTGGATCGGCCCAGCAGAAGCAGACGCTATATCAATAAAATTGCAGAATGTGGATTTAACTCGGCCTATGACTCATGACCTGCTGAAGAACGCAATTTTTGCGCTGGAGTCTACATCAGGAACCATAGTAAGCAGAATTGTGGTAAACGACCTGCGCGCTGACACCTTCTACGCTCAAATAATATTTGAATCCACCGAAGGGTCAATACCAGTCAAAGTAAAGTCCTTGCCTGAAGGCAATTCTCGTCGAGGATATGAGCAAGGGAGCTGGATATCTCTCACCTGGCAACGTAGAGAACACAAAGCAAAAATAACCAGTGAATGGCAGGAATCAGGTGAGAGATGCCTTGAAGCAGTGAATGACGATGGTTTAATGTTTGAACTTCGCTTTGACAAGAAAACCGAGCAGTGGCTACTTAATAAGATAAAGCTCGACTCTCGCCCCAGCGATGCAATTGCATTAGCAGTAAGAGTAACGGTACCAATCTATGTCGAGGAAATGGTTATGGACAAAGCCGGTATTATACTCGACCGGGAAACAGGAAAACCTATACCTATAGATAAAAGCGCTGATAAATCGGGTGGCAAGGGTAAGATTGACGAGCAGGAACTCAAGAAACTGTCAGCTTTCTACGATTTCATTAATACACTTGACCTGGATGATTTAGGGAAGCACAAATCATAAATAGACATACAGGTGTTATGCATTTACAGAGTCCGTTCGACGCCTCGATGGCGATTCATCTGAGCCTCCCACCCAAATTACGGGGGCAACAACAAAACTTTGTGCCTAGCAAACACGGTGGCTGTGTGCACAAACCGCAGGGGTAAACACCTAACTGATAAACTTAATCGTATATAGCCCATCAACGATTCTTGGCATCGTCTTTTAATACATATGAAAATTAGTCCTAAGGTCGATGACAGCTATTTCTTAATTTGCTACATTAAGTGTGTGGACAAAAAAGTGCCGAGGCAAGAAGTGGCTTCTCATAGCTTCGATAACGTTATAATTCAAATTCCGGCACAAACTAGAAAGCAGATTACAGAAATAGCAACATGACTTCATTGCAAGAGAATACCTACTATATGGGGGAACAACCTAAACCTAATAAATCGACATCGAGGGAATGGGTCAGGCCTCTCTGGTTCCTTTTTACTGTTGGCTGGTATGTAGCTTTGAGCGTTGTCGTACCGACTGGGGTTGGTTGGTGGCTTGACCGCCCGGACAAGTTTGACAGCCATCCCCTATATACCCTTATTGGATTCGGCGCGGGCACAGTGATTGCCTTTTATGGCCTCTACCGCATGCTCCGCCGATTCTATATGGAACAAAGAAAAGAGCAAGACAAGGGGGCAAAATAGCGCGATGAACATGGGGTGTGGCTGCTCAATAAAAATATTGGCTTGGGTAACCATCATCCTTTTAGCGCTTTTTTTAACCGGTTTAATTGTTGGTCCTCTAGGTTCCACCCTACTGCACATCAATGCACCTGGCTTCTTGAGCGTTTCTAAACCACATGTGGAACTCCCATCAGAAGGGATATTTCACGTTTCCGGTTTCACCATTACCAATACGCTCATTGCTTCCTGGCTTACTATAATCATATTGTTTGGCTTGTTTTATGCCTGCACCCGTCGGATGAAGCTCATCCCAGGCAGACTCCAGAACCTGGCCGAAATATTCGTAGAAACGCTTTTAAACTTTGTTAAAGGTGTAGCTGGTGAAAACCATGCTCGCACCCTTTTCCCAATTGTAGCTACCATCTTCCTTTATGTCTTAACTAATGCCTACCTAGCCCTTTTACCTTTCTTCGGCACCATAGGCATCACCGAACATGATGGCACTTTTGTGCCATTATTCCGAGCAGCGAATACTGACATCAATCTTCCTCTTTCCATTGCCCTAATCTCCTTTGTCTGCATTGAATTTTGGGGGCTGCGCGCCTTAGGGTTTTTCCGTTACCTAAACAGCTTCTTTAACTTCGGTCAGTTGCGCGATGGCTTCGTAAGCTTGTTTAAGGGAAAAATCCGGCCCGCCATCAGTGGTATAATGTTCGGCTTTATCAATCTATTCATAGGCGGACTGGAAATTCTCAGTCACTTCATTCGAATCATCAGTTTCACTTTCCGTCTCTTTGGCAACATGACCGCCGGTGAGATATTGCTGCTGGTCGTCGCGTTTCTAATACCATTAGTGGCATCTATTCCTTTCTATGGGTTAGAATTGCTTGTTGGTGTACTTCAAGCGTTAATCTTTGCCGGTCTGACACTTGTCTTTGGTGTTATTGCAATGGCTCCCCACACTGAGGAGTCAGAACATACAACTTAAAAGGAGGACATAGATGGATGCAGAAACTATGAAAATGTTAGCTGCAGGGCTAGCCGGGGGATTGGGCATGCTCGGTCCTGGCATAGGTCTAGGGCTCATTGGCTTTGGGGCCATGCAGGCCATCGGACGTAACCCGGAGGCTAGAGGGCCAATCCTGACTAATATGATTTTGATAGGCGCTCTAGCAGAAGCTATTGGAATCTATGCTCTAATAGTGGCTATTCTGCTTGCCCTAGTAGTGTAAAAGGGGGACCGAAAGAAATGGAAGATGGTAATCTGCCGGCCTTTATAGGAGCTCTTGTTGGGGCGGCCATAGTAAGTGGAGTCATAATATGCATGGGCTTTATTATAGTCGCCTTCATGCTCGCCTAAACTCAAAAGCACCAAGCCGAAATAACCCACATAATCGGCCACACACGATATAGAGAGTCGCTCAAAAAGATCGGGGTGAATATATGGAAGGTCTTGGAATCAACCTACCACTATTAATAGCATTTGTTGTAAACTTCATTATTTTGTTTGGACTATTGAGCTTATTCTTATATAAGCCGGTGCTTAAGGTGCTGGACGAAAGACAGGCTAGGATAAAAGAAGGTATGGAACAAGCCGAGCAAATAAGGCAACAAACAGCACACAGCGAAGAGGAAATCAAAGCCCATTTAGAAACAGCCCGCAAAGAAGGCCAATCCATAATAGCCCAGGCGGCACAAATGGGAGAAAGGCTAAAAGAAGAGGCCAAAGAAGGCGCCCGCCAAGAAGCTGAATCTGTAATTGCCAAAGCACGCACTGAAATACAACGAGATAGAGATAAGACTATTGACGAACTGCGTAAGGAATTTGCCGATATAGCTATTTTAGCTGCGGAGAAGGTGATTAACGAAACACTGGACAAAAAGAAGCATCGCAAACTAATTGAGGAAGTGCTCAAGGAGAGCACTACGTTTAAACAAACCTAGAAGGCTAAAAATCAATGCCGGTAACAACTTTCGTGAAGCGTTACGCCCAAGCTGTCTTCGAGCTCGCCCTTGAAAGCAATAAGTTAGAAGAGTGGCATTCTGACTTGGGAAAAATCGCTCAATTAATGGAAGATGCTGAATTCGCAGCCCTGATAGAAACCCCAAAATTGCCGACTGAGCTAAAGGCAAAGCTCGCCCAAGAAAAGTTAGGCAAAATAAATCCGATGGCTCTGAATCTTGTTTACCTTCTAATGGCCAAAGACAGGCTAAAATACGCCGACCAGATTGCGAATGAATACGAACGTTTATTAGACGACCATTATGGAATAACACATGCCGAGGTCACTACCGCTATTCCACTTAACGACACAGACAAGGAAAGGCTTAGTCACCAACTCGACGCAATAGTGGGAAAAAAAGTCAGTGTTAACCTTCAAGTAGACCCGGATATTCTGGGCGGCTTTATCGCCAGAATTGGCGACAGCCTTCTTGATGGTAGTATTCGCAATAAATTGAATGAACTGAAGAAAAATCTAGCTGAAACTAGAGGCTAATTACTTTAAGGGGAGTGAAAAAATGACAACTGGCGGACGAGACATAGTCTCAATAATCAAAGAGCAAATCAAGCAGTTCGGGCCTACTGTGACTATGGTAGACGTGGGAACCGTAGTCGAAGTAGGTGATGGAGTTGCCCGGATCCATGGACTTCGCGGTGCCAAATATAACGAACTGGTGGAGTTTCCTGACGACATTATGGGATTAGCTCTAAACTTGGAAGAAGACAACGTTGCTGCCGTCATTCTCGGCGACTACAGCCATATCAAAGAAGGGGACGAGGTCCGATGCACTGGAAGGGTAGTTGAAGTGCCTGTAGGTGACGGACTTATAGGCCGCGTGGTTGACCCGTTAGGCAACCCCTTAGATGAGCTAGGCCCAATTAAAGCAACAAAGACCAGGCCGGTGGAAAGGGTAGCGCCTAACGTTGTAATGAGACAACCTGTAAACACGCCAGTTCACACCGGAATAAAGATCGTAGACGCCTTGATCCCGATTGGACGAGGGCAGCGTGAGCTTATTATCGGTGACCGCTCCATAGGCAAATCGGCCATCGCTATCGATACTATCATCAGCCAGAAGGGCGGCAATCTCATCTGTATTTACGTAGCTATCGGGCAAAAAACGTCCAAGGTAGCACAAGTAATAGACATATTTAAGAAGTATGGAGCTATAGAACATACAGTAGTGGTCTTAGCTAATGCCTCTGACCCTGCGCCTCTGCAGTACTTAGCCCCTTATTCCGGCTGCGCCATTGGTGAGGAATTCATGGAACAAGGAAAAGATGCGCTCATTATCTATGACGACCTAACCAAACATGCCTGGGCTTACCGACAGATATCCCTGATACTTAGACGTCCGCCAGGCCGAGAAGCCTACCCGGGAGATGTTTTTTACCTTCACAGCCGTCTTCTGGAACGGGCTGCTAAATTGGATTCAGAACAGGGTGGTGGCTCTCTTACCGCCCTGCCTATCATTGAAATCCAAGCTGGTGATTTAGCTGCCTACATCCCAACTAATGTTATTTCCATCACTGATGGTCAGATTTATCTGGAGACAGATTTGTTCAACAGTGGTATTCGCCCTCCATTGAATGCAGGTTTATCAGTATCTCGAGTTGGCGGCAATGCCCAGACCAGAGCAATGAGACAGGTAGCCGGTAAATTAAGACTGGAGATGGCTCAATTCCGTGAGCTGGCTACATTTGCCCAGTTCGGCACTGCTGATTTAGACAAAGCCACTCGTTCACAGCTAGAGCGAGGACAACGTATCACCGAGGTACTAAAGCAACCACAATATGCCCCCATGCCATTAGAGAAAGAGGTAAACATTCTCTACGCCGTGGTCAATGGCTATATGGATGATATCCCGGTAGAGAAGGTCACCGCATTTGAACAAGGGTTCCATCGCTTTATGGAAACCAACCATCCGGAAATAGGCAAGCGCATCGCTACCGAGAAAGAGATTAAGCCGGAAACCGAAGAGGCTTTAAAGGCAGCAATACTGGAGTTTAAACAAAGCGCAACTTACTAAAGGAAAGCAATGATTAGCCCACGTCTCCTACGCCGACGTATACGAAGCGTTCAAAGCACTGCCAAAATCACCAAGGCAATGGAAATGATTGCCACGGCCAAGATGAAGCGAGCTCAGGAGCAAGCACTGGCTGGACGACCATACAGTGATAAGATCAGCCAGGTGATTGCTGACCTCGCTGCAGAATTTGGCAAAGACATCGCTATGCACCCCCTCCTGGAGAAAAGAGAGGTTAAAAAGATAGCTGTAGTTCATATCACCACAGACAGAGGCCTTTGCGGCGGGCTGAATGCCAATATGAATCGTCTTACAGCTAATTTCATCTTGCAACAAGATGTGCCAGTTACTCTTGTCACCGTTGGACGCAAGGGGAGGGACTTCATGCACCGTCACCAATGCGCTATACGGGCCGAGTTCACTAATATTACTGATCGTCCTACATTGTTGGAGACATTGCCTATATCACACGTCGTTATTGACGACTATACCAACGGCTACATTGACCAGGTGTATGTAGCTTACTCTCGGTTCGTTACCACGATGGTTCAAAATGCTACCCTTGAGCCTTTGCTTCCCATAGAGCCAGCGGTAATACCCAAGGCTGAAACCAAGGAATATATCTATGAGCCTGACTCCAGATTCGTTTTAAGCGAGCTTTTGCCTCGCTTTGTAGAAATGAGAATCTACCACGCTATTCTCGAGGCCATTGCCAGTGAGCAATCTGCTCGAATGGTGGCCATGCGTAATGCTAGTGATAACGCTAAAGAGGTTATCGAAGAATTGACCTTGACTTTAAACAAAGCACGCCAGGAGATGATTACTAAAGAACTCCTTGACATTACAGGAGGCGCTGAAGTCCTGCACTAGAGGAGGTGAAATTTTGGCAAAAGGCAAAGTAGTTCAAGTAATCGGGACAGTAGTTGATATCGAATTTCCTCAAGAGGAACTGCCAGCGATTTACAATGCCATCGAAGTTAACCAAAATGGGAACAAAATCGTCCTTGAAGTTCAGCACCACATAGGCAACAACTGGGTTCGCTGCTTAGCTTTATGCCCTACTGATGGACTAATAAGAGGAGCCGAGGCAATTGACACTGGAGCCCCAGTAACTGTGCCAGTGGGAAGAGCTACTCTAGGACGGCTATTTAATGTCTTCGGTGAACCTCTAGATGACCTTGGTCCAGTAGAGACTAAGGAGCGCCTCCCGATACACCGCCCACCACCACCGCTAGAAGAGCAAGAAACTACCACTCAAATGCTGGAAACAGGACTTAAGGTAATAGACTTAATTACCCCATTTACTAAAGGCGGTAAGATTGGAGCTTACGGTGGCGCTGGAGTAGGCAAGACAGTCATCATAATGGAATTAATTCACAACATTGCTACTGAGCACGGGGGTTTTTCCGTATTCGCCGGCGTCGGAGAAAGGTCGAGAGAAGGCAATGACCTGTGGTTGGAAATGAAACGAACTGGAGTTATGGATAAAACTATGATGGTTTTCGGGCAGATGAACGAGCCACCGGGGGTTAGAGCCCGAGTGGGTCTGACTGGCGTCACCATGGCGGAGTACTTCCGCGAAACCGAAGGGCAAGATGTGCTTCTGTTCATTGACAACATCTATCGTTATATCCTCGCCAATATGGAAGTCTCAGCGCTTCTCGGCCGCATGCCTTCAGCCGTTGGTTACCAGCCCACACTGGCTACCGATGTTGGCGAACTCGAAGAAAGGATTACTTCCACCAAAAGAGGCTCTATTACTTCCTTTCAAGCTATTTATGTACCAGCCGATGATTATACTGACCCCGGAATAGTAACCACCTTTGGCCATCTTGATGCTGTCATCTCCCTAGAGCGCTCCATTGCCGAGCTTGGCATTTATCCAGCGGTAGACCCGCTAGCTTCCTTCTCACGCATCCTCGACCCTCAAATCGTGGGTGAAGACCATTACCAGGTTGCACGGGGGGTACAACGAGTATTGCAGCGTTACAAAGATTTGCAAGACATAATCGCCATATTAGGTATGGAAGAACTAAGCGAAGAGGACAAACTCACTGTAGCCAGAGCCCGTCGCATTCAAAGATTTCTCTCGCAGCCTATGTTTGTCGCTGAGGCCTTCACCGGCACTGAAGGTAAATACGTCCCTATTAAAGAGACAGTTCGTGGCTTCAAAGAGATTTTAGAAGGAAAGCACGACCATCTTCCTGAAGCTGCTTTCTGGATGGTTGGCACCATCGAAGAAGCAGTGGACAAGGCTAATAAACTTGAGGCAGGATAATGGCAACCCTAAGGCTTGAAATTATAACCGCCGAGCGCCAGGTTTTTGCTGATGATGTGAATGCAGTAGTCGCTCCAGGCATAGAGGGTGAATTAGGCATCTTACCTCACCATGCCCCCTTAATGACCATGCTCAAGCCCGGAGAGCTGCTAATCAGGAAAGACGGTGAAGAAACATATCTGGCTGTTACAGGCGGGTTTCTTGAAGTCCGCCCCGATAAAGTCATTATCCTGGCCGATGCCTGCGAACGTGCCGAAGAAATCGATATCACCCGTGCTGAAGAAGCTAAGAGACGCGCTGAAGAACGGCTCAAAACCCATCCACCAGGAGTAGACGTAGGTCAAGCTGAAGCTGCTCTTCGTCGTGCTCTCATCCGACTTAAAGTAGCTGAACACAGGCGCCGAAAACCTAAAGCAAGTCTATAAACACAGGCATCTGACCAGCGCACGAGAGTCTACTGAAATAGCAGAGGTTACAATAATAAAAAATTAAAGATTAAAGGCCTTCTATTAGCTCGGTCAGACTATCTCAAGTCTAACCCGAACACCTTCTCTGGTGGCTACCACCCGCAGCAAAGTACGCATCGCTTCAGCAACGCGGCCTTGCCTTCCAATAACTCTCCCCTTATCATCTGGGGCAACCTCTAACTTCACCACTAGCACATTCTTGTCATCAGTTTCCTCAGTCACCTTTACGTCTTCAGGTGTACTAACGATGGACTTAGCGATGTACTCTATCAGCTCCTTCATTACGATGACTCCTCAGTAGTTGATTTGGTTTTAGTCGTGGTCCTCGATTTTTTCGGTTTTGCTGATCTCGCCTTTTCTACAGAGGTCGGCTTGAATTTCTCCATCACTCCCGACTTAGAAAGCAACCTTAACGCAGTGTCTGTCGGCTTAGCACCTCGACTAAGCCACTTCAGCGCTTTTTCCTCATCAATAGCAAAAGTCTCCGGCTCAGTCAATGGATTATAGTGTCCAATAATCTCAATAAAAGCACCATCACGTGGCGACCTGGCATCAGCCACTACTACCCTGTACATCGGCCTGTTCCTAGTACCTACCCGGCGTAATCTTATCTTTACCATGTTCTATCCTGTCTAGTTTAACCACCTTGGCAATTTTCCGTACGCTATTATGCCCCAAGTTACCATATCTGTCAATATGAATATTGCCAATAAGATACATAGCCATTATAATCAGAGTCGTGAAAGTACATCAGTTGCACAGTTGGCAAATAAGCATTGCCCAAGCTCAACAGATACAACAGAAGCTGGCTAGCCAAGTATCAAAGGAGAGTGAAGTTGTTAACCTTCGCTTTATTGCTGGCGCTGACATATCAGCCCCGGATTCCAAAGGGATTGCCCGTGCTGCTGTGGTCGTACTTAGTTATCCCGAGTTGAACGTGATTGAGGTCAAGACTGCAGAGGACAAGCTCAATTTCCCCTACATACCTGGACTTTTATCTTTTAGGGAATCTCCGTTGGTTTTGGCAGCTTGTGAAAAACTATCCACCAATCCCGACCTTCTTCTAATAGATGGTCAAGGCATTGCCCATCCCAGGCGATTTGGGCTCGCCGCACATTTAGGCTTGCTCCTTGATACACCCACTATAGGCTGCGCTAAATCCCGTCTGTGTGGCACTCATAAGCCACTAATTAACGAAGCTGGTGCTTATACTGAACTCACTGACAACGGCGAAATTATCGGAGTTGCTCTCCGAACCAAAGTTGATGTAAATCCTATTTACATCTCAATCGGTCACAAGGTTGACCTGCCCACAGCCATACATTGTGTGATGGAGTGTTGCCACGACCATCGCCTTCCCGAGCCGTCTCGATTGGCCCACCTTGCAGCCGGTGGTAAAGCACTACCCGTCCATCATAGTTACAGCCAAAGATTATTCGATTCTTCTTTTTAAATTAAATCCGTTAAATAGGAGTTAGCATGCAGGAGGAAAAGGAAAGGCTCGAAGCTCTACACCGTCAAATCTCAGACATAATGGTGCGTCTTTGACATCCCGGGCAAGGAAAAGGAAATCGCTAAGCTAGAGACTGAAACTACTCGCCGTGACTTCTGGTCCGACCCGGCTAGAGCACAATCAACCATGCGCCAATTGGGAGCTATCAAAGACGAGGTTCAAACATGGCGCCAGCTAGAGAAAAAAGTCACTGAACTTCTCGACATGGCGATTTTAGCTATTGAAGAAAACGACCAGTCCCTTCAAGAGGAGATTCAGCGTGATACTGATAAGCTAGCTTTTCACCTCGATGGGCTGGAAACACGGTTAATCTTAAGTGACGAATATGATACTAGAGATGCTATCTTAGCTATACATGCTGGTGCCGGTGGTACTGAATCCCAGGACTGGGCAGAAATGCTATTGAGAATGTATCTCAGATGGGCAGAGCGGCACAAATATAAAGCCGAGATATTGGACACCTCAGCAGGTGATGAAGCTGGTATTAAGAGCGCCACGGTGGAGATTAAGGGGAAATATGCTTATGGCTATCTAAAATCAGAACATGGTGTCCATCGCCTGGTTCGCTTATCTCCGTTCGACGCTGACCATGCTCGGCATACCTCCTTTGTTCTAGTTGAAGCCCTTCCTGAAGCTGAGGAGGAGATAGACATCCAGATAAATCCTGACGACTTGAAAATAGATACCTTCAGGTCAAGCGGGCCCGGAGGACAGCATATGCAGAAAACAAGCAGCGCTGTTAGAATAACTCACCTCCCCACCGGTTTAGTAGTCACCAGTCAAAGCCAACGCTCTCAACGCCAGAACAAAGAGAGTGCCCTGAAGGTGCTTTATGCTCGCCTTCTTGAACTAAAACGTGTTGAAAAGGAGAAGGAAAAGGCCAGACTCAAAGGCGAACGAATTGAGGCTGGCTGGGGTAATCAGATCCGCAGCTACGTCTTACACCCCTACCGAATGGTCAAGGACCACCGCACTAACTACGAAACTAGCGATACTACGGCTGTCCTTGATGGAGAGCTGGATGATTTTATCACCGCCTATTTGCGTTATAGACTGGGAGAGAAAAAATGACTAAACAGCTAATTCCCATAATCCTGGCCGCAGTTTTACTCATCACACCGACGGCTACCTACGCCCAAGAAAAAATTTCACTAGTTGATAGCACCGCCGAGATATTCTTCCCCTCGGCTTTGGTCTTCAAAATCAAAGCTGAAAGCCCAAACGATATCACCAGAATTCGTCTTCATTACCAGGTCGATAGGATGAACTACGCCAATGTTATCAGTGAAGCCTGGCCAGACTTTACGCCATCGCCGAAAGTGGAAACAAAATGGACATGGGATATGAGGAAGGTTAGTCTTCCAGCCGGAGCAACAATCCGATACTGGTGGACGGTTGAAGATAAAACCGGGGATAAACTCGTAACCTCTGCTAAGACAATCCGCTTTGACGACCTCCGCCATTCATGGCAAAAGCTAACCGTAGGACAGCTAAACCTCTTCTGGTATAAAGGCAATCAGTCTTTCGCCGATGAGCTAATGGCTGCTTGCCAACAGGCACTAAAAAGGCTGTCTCAAGATACCGGTGTGCACCCTGAAACACCTATCAACATATACATCTATGCCAGCAGTCAGGATCTCAGGAGTGCCATGATTTTCCCACGAGAGTGGACCGGCGGCGTTGCTTTTACTCAATTCAACATTATCGCCATCGGTGTTTCTACTGACCAACTGGACTGGGGGAAAAGAGCTTTAGCTCATGAGCTAGGCCACACGGTGACCCATCAAATAACTTTTAGCCCATATGGAGCAATGCTACCCACCTGGTTAGATGAGGGCTTGGCCATGCACGCCGAAGGTGAAACTGACCCCTATCTCAAGTCGATGCTCAAAAAGGCAATTACCCAACAGAAACTCATTTCGGTACGCAGTTTGTCCAGCCCCTTTTCAGCTAAACCAGAACAGGCATACATCTCATACGCTCAGAGCCAAAGCCTGGTTGAATTCCTCATCCAAAGTTATGGCAAAGATAAAATGCTCCAACTCCTGAACCTATTAAAGGAAGGTAATACCTGTGACGAAGCTTTGACCGAAGTTTACGGCTTCGACCAGGACGGCCTTGATAAGCTGTGGAGAGAATATATAACCGGTCAAACACAATCCCGCTCTGGATTTGAGTATATATTGGCACAGGAGACAAGTCAGACACGGATTGTTTGGGAAGCTGTGCCGGCCGAGTTGATAATCACTAGAGCGTTCAACGCCTTAGCACATTACCCTGTCATTCTAAATCCTTCTGCTTATGTCATTCTGAAAGAGCCCTTCACCTTCTGTCACTCTGACCCTGAACGAAGTGAAGGGGAAGAATCTCACATTGCTCAGGATGAACTCCGCGACCGAAGAATTTTGGTCATGGCAAGCTCCGCTAAGAATCTCACCCAGTCCAAAGCAATACCCGGAGACCCTTCGCTGTCGCTCAGGGTGACAACTGAATACAATGCCGCTGGGGAGTATGGCAATTGAAAAAATCCTTTACCGTCCATGACCTGCCTCTTTCTGAACGGCCCAGAGAGAGATTATTAAAACTGGGCACGGAAGCTCTCTCCAGTCAAGAAATTCTAGCGCTGATTCTGGGGCGTGGCACCAAAGGCGAATCAGTAATTCACATCGCTGAAGAACTAATACACAAGTTCGGCAATCTTAAGAACATCGCGCAAGCATCCATAGAAGAGCTGACCCAAATAACAGGCATTGGCCCAGCCAAAGCCGCTCAGATTAAAGCTGCCTTTGAGCTCAGCAGACGGCTGGAAGACCCTGTTGACGAGCGCCCAAAAATCACAGTCAAATCCCCGGAGGATGTCGTCAAATCGGTCAAAAGTCAGCTAAAGGGCAAAAAGAAGGAGCATTTCCTGCTGCTTTCGCTGGACACGAGAAACCATCTAATAGAGACACACAAGATTTCTATCGGCAGCCTTGATTCCAGCATCGTGCATCCCCGCGAAGTATTCAAGGAGGCTATCTCCGACAGCGCTGCTTCGGTTATCTTCGCCCATAACCATCCCTCCGGTGACCCCACACCATCCGAAGACGACATCAAGCTAACTAAACGCCTTGTCGAAGTCGGAGAAATCCTGGGCATCGAAGTCCTCGACCATATAATCATCTGCGATAGTGACCATCTAAGCATGAAAGCGAAAAACCTATTTTGAGGCTTAAAAGGCAATGAAAAAGATTTGGCAACTAACATTACTAGCTATACTTATTTGTGCATTGGCAGCGCTGCCTCTTATTGTTGGCTGCCAGCCAAAGGTAATACTCTCACCTGCTAGAGAGGCGGGTGCTCTCAATCTCTGGGATACCGGCCCAATAACGCTTGACCCAGCGATCTCCAGCGAGATGACTTCACACCCCTATGTCATGCAAATATTTAGTGGCCTGGTTCGCCTTAATGGCTCAAAGCCAGCACCAGACATCGCCGAAAGATGGGACAGAACCAACGATGGCAAGACATACACTTTCTACTTGCGCAAGGAAGTAAAATTCCACAACGGCAGGAAGGTTACCGCTCAAGATTTCAAATATTCGTGGGAAAGAGCTTGTCATCCTGAAACAAGGTCACAAACAGCAGCTACCTATCTAGGTGATATCGTTGGCGTGAAAGATGTACTTGAAGGCAAAACCACAAAAATAAGCGGCATCGAGGTCATCAACGATTACACCTTGAAGGTCACTATTAATGCTCCCAAAGCCTACTTCCTGGCTAAACTGACCTATCCCACTGCCTTTGTTGTTGATAGAGCTAATGTGGAAACAGGCAAGAAATGGTGGCAAAAGCCAAACGGAACTGGCCCATTCAGACTCAGGGAATGGAAACCAGGTGAGATATTGGTACTGGAGCTAAATGAGTATTACTACGGTCAACTCGCTACCACCAACATAGCCTTTCATCTTCTGGCCGGTATGCCTATGGCGATGTATGAGCTGGGCGAAATCGACGTAGCTC
Organism: Chloroflexota bacterium; assembly: GCA_016865895.1. Classification (GTDB taxonomy): domain Bacteria; phylum Chloroflexota; class Dehalococcoidia; order GIF9; family UBA5629; genus VGNY01. The sequence goes on from VGNY01000001.1 coordinate 49,625, forward strand.
CTGTAGACGAGAACTACATAGATATTGCAACCGATAAAAGTGGACCTTTCTACAAAGAACTAGCGATATTCCCTGAACTGAGCCTCTTTTATATAGGCTTCAATACCCAGAAACCGCCATTTGATGACGTGGATGTCCGCCGGGCTTTTTGCTATGCCATAAATAAAGAGCGAATTATCAAACTGACACTCAAAGATATGGTGACCAAAGCCGATGGCATTCTGCCGCTGAACCTGCCCGGCTATAACGAAAACCTAGAAGGGCTCAGCTACGATGTAGCTAAGGCAAAGGAACTCATCGCTAACTCAAAATATGGCAGTGCTGCCAATCTGCCACCCATCAGGCTCACCACCTCTGGCTGGGGAGGCAATATACCTGAATACCTCGGAGCCATCATCGAGGACTGGCAACAGAACATCGGGGTAGAAGTAACCGTAAGACAGCTTGAACCAGAAGTATTTTCTTACTACCTGAAAGATGAGGCCGATGAGATGTTTATCTCCGGATGGATTGCCGACTATCCGGACCCGCAGAATTTTTTAGACATCCTGTTCCACACCGGTGCTGAGTATAATACCGGTAATTATAGTAACCCGGATGTAGACGCCTTGCTTGACCAGGCAGGAATAGAAGCAGACGAAGCCAAAAGATTCACCCTGTACCAACAGGCCGAGCAGATAATAGTAGACGAAGCCGCCTGTCTGCCTTTGTGGTTCGGCAGGACTTACCTTCTAATTAAACCTTATGTCAAGAACTACAAACTGGATGCCCAGGGTATCCCGACATTAAGCGAAGCCTACTTGGAAAAATAATCATCTCTGATGACTCAACAAATTTCCCATATCTTTCTCTGGCTTTTTTTCAGTTCAGCAGCCTGAACCTTTCGCTGATGTCATTCTGAGGGAGTCCCGATTTATCGGGACGACCGAAGAATCTCACCCATTAACCTTGAGATCCTTCGCTTAGCTCAGAATGACAGGTAGTGACGAACCATATCCTCAGGTCTTAATCACCACCACCACCACACGGCACGGCTATCCCATAACTCGAATGCCAAAAAGGTAGTAAGTGTGCAAAGTGTTGCTTATTGTTGTGGCTTGATTTATACTGATGCTACTTTCGAAACAGGCTTACCAGTAATTCAAAACCCAAATTGCCATCAGTAATGCTGAAAGTACTACATACAGCAGACATCCACCTTGGCAGAGAATTCCCTTTCCTGCATGAAAAAGGCAGAGAATACAGAAACCAACTACTTATAACATTTGACCGAATAATAGACTCAGCTATAAATGCAAATGTCTCCCTTGTTCTTATCGCCGGTGACCTTTTCGACACTAACCGCGTGTATGGCGTAATTACTGGGAGAGTGCTAGCTGCCTTCAAGAGACTGGAAGAGAAAGACATTCGAGTATGTATCCTCCCTGGAACCCACGATGCTTACAATGATGATTCAATATACCGATTCGTACACTTCCCACCAAACGTGACAGTGTTTACCCCAGAAATTGACCATAAGATTTATGAAGACTTGGATTTAACAGTATATGGAAAAGCTTTTGACAGTAAGTCATTCAGCAAGAGCCATATCCAAGGGCTATCACTAACCAAAGAGTCAAAATTTCATATAGGCCTGGCTCACTGCTCTATAAAAATTGAGGGATTAGTTGAAAAAGATACCATGATACTCGACAGAAACGAAATAGCCAACTCTGGATTCGACTACCTAGCTCTTGGTCACTGGCATTCCTTCCAAGACTTCAGCCAGGGGAGCGTAAAGGCTTTCTACTGTGGCTCTCCTGAACCTGTATATATGGACCAGAAAGGTGCTGGAAGTATAGTCTTGGTTACCATACATGAAAAGGGCGATGTTCGGGTCGAACCCATTCGTGTTGGAAGCAAGAGATTTGATACAGTAACAATAGATGTTGGACTCATGAAATCCGTTGAGGATATTACAAAAATAGTCGCAGACAAAGCAGACCCGAATCTTATCCTTCAGGTAACATTGGAAGGGCTGTCCAGCATGGACTTCCATCTGAACCCCCAAGAAATCGAAGACCGACTCGGCGACCTGTTCTTTGTCGTTCGAGTTATAGACAAGTCGCATTCTGGACTGGAAGAAGTGAGAGTTGAGGACTTTCCCGAGGAAACAGTGATTGGTAAATTTGTGAGGATTATGGAACAGAGAATTGCAACAGCGAACCAGGACGATAAAGAGCTTTACCAGGAAGCTTTGAAGCTCGGCGTTGCTCTCTTACAAGGGCATCCACAGGTGATAGAATGATTCTTACAAGGATAAGAGTCAAAAATCTCAAAGCTATCACGCAAAGTCGGACTATATCTTTCTCTCCGGGCTTAAACATCGTCAAGGGAAGCGATAATGAGGCGGGAAAGTCGTCATTACGGGTAGCGATAACTAAAGCACTATTCCAAGACCCTACGACTACAAGCAAAGACATACTTGGGCTGACAAGCTGGGGTACAGACGAGCCCTGGGAAATTGAGCTCGATTTTCAAACCGATTCAGAATCTTACCGAATAACTAAGAGCATTAGAGACAGGTCATGCCAACTGATTGATATCGGCTCTTCTAAAGTCATCACCACGAACAAGAATGCTATTACTGCCAAGATAGCTGAAATCACGGGTTGCCCCTCAGAAATTTTCTTTGTCAGCACAGCATGCCTAGAACAAGAAGAAATGATTAGGCTAATCCCGCAGGGCACAACAGACACCGAATGGCAAAAGGCATTCGGGACAATAAACAAGAGATTGCAGGCCAAAATTAGTGGCTCAGAAGAAGCGGATGTTACAAACATTTTATCAAGATTATACAGTAAGACCCATCATAAGGATGCCAGAGGCCCCAAATGGCAACTGGAAAGAATCGCAGACCGGATAGCAATCCTCCACAGCCAAAAATCACCCCATGAAAATAAAGTTAATATGGTGATGGCAAACAGGAGGGAATTGAATAAGATAGAAAAAGAGCTAGAAGAAGTGAATAAAGAATTGCCTCCGAAGCAACAAGTGATGGAAAAGAATGACAGGATATTAAAGCTTCAGCAAGACATAGAAAGAGATAAAACACAGTACGATAATGTGAAGCGGGCAAGAAAACATAAGCACGACTTAGACAAAATAGATTATGACCTTGAAAAAGAATTCGCCTGTTTCATCGGCTCGGAAGACAGGATAAATAAACTGGAAACTGCCAAAAACGAACTTCAAAATCTTGACCAGCAAAAGAGTAGCTTAGGAGAGAGAGCGGGAAAACGACTAACGCAAAGACCTGCCTCATGGATACTGGCATCTGGGATAGGCGGGCTGGTAGCAGGACTCATAGGTTTAATTGCCAGCAAATACCTTGGCATTTTGGCAGCCGCAGGTTTTCTTCTCTTGATATACTGGTTAATCTCCTACATGGCATGGAAACAACAGATAAGGTCAATATCCAGCGACGCAGCCGAATTGGAAAGCAAGATGCAAGAAAAGGACCACGCTGTAAAGGGCATCCTGAGCTCGTTTGGCTTTAACGACTATACCGAATACCTTAGCCAGTTCAAAACATATGATGCCTTAAAAAAGAAGAGAAAAGAGATTGCAGACATGCTACGCGGAATAACAGGTGACAGGGACTGGAGCGAATTCGAGAAGGAGAATGCGGATTTAGAAATAGGAATAAGTGCCAAACAAGAGGAACTCAAACAACTTCTTCCGTTCAAAAAGGACCCCCTCGACCTACAGAAACTCAAAAATGAAGTCGACCGACTCCAGCGAAAAAAGGCTGAACTAGAAGGCAAAAAACGAGGGCTTGATACGTTTTTTGGATACACAGATGCGGATGCAACAGACCAACTGACAGGTATAGAAGAGGAGCTGAAATGGCTAGGGCAAGAAAAGGAATTCTGGGAAAGAAAACGAAACGTTTTCGAGATAACGAGGGAGGCCCTTGATGAAGCTCACAAAAAGACGCTTTCAAAAGCAACTCATGTGCTGGAACAGGAACTTGGCCAGTATGTGTCTATCATAACTAATGGAAGATATAGTCAAGTTAAAATAGACGAGGGAAACTTGTCCATCCAGACTTTTTCTCCTGAAAAGGGAGAATTGGTTGATGTTACACAACTGAGCCGTGCAACACAAGACCAGTTTTATATTTGTGCCAGATTCGCACTGGTAAAACTCATCACTAAAGGAAAGCAACCGCCGCTTTTGCTTGACGACCCATTTGTCAACTTTCACCTTAAGAGACTTGAAAAAACCATACCACTACTGCAAGAGTTAGCTAAAGAAAATCAAATTTTACTCTTTACTTGCAGCGATGCTTTTGATAATTGCGGCAACGTCATATCAGTCGACTGACAAACTGCCCACTAGATAGGCACAGTATGCCAAGAACTGAACACTACAATCAGACAAAATATTCAACTTTTGGATGCTGCGTATAATGAGGACAAGCAGGAGATAAACACAATGGATGAACGGTTTACGGCTCAAATGTTTGTAAGCTGGTACGCAGCGCAGCGGCAGGTAGCTATAGATGACCTCGGAGTGGCGCCTATGGTAGTGCTTTCCTGGAGCCGAAGAGTCGTGCAATCACTAGCCGAGAATATTGGTGCTCAATTATCGCAAGACTGGATGTACAGAGGACGATATCCTCTTTATACCGGAGAGCTGGAAGGACATCGTGTTTCGTTCGCACTCGTCCCGGTGGGCGCACCAGGCACTGTTATGATTATGGAAGAAATGATTGCCTGTGGTGCACGTGTTTTCATCGGCATAGGGTTCGCCGGAAGCCTTCAGCCCACAGCTCCTGTGGGAACCCTCCTTATCCCCACATCTTGTATCAGTGAGGAGGGAACATCTGCCCACTATCTTGACGACAAGACATCCTTTAGCCCCAGTCCTCGACTTCGCCAAATCCTCCTAGAGTGCTGCCAGGCAGAGGATATAAAAGTCTTGTCTGGTCCACTGTGGACCACGGACGCTCCCTATCGAGAGCTTGTGACCAAGGTCGAGGCATATCGTAAGCGGGGAATTTTAGGTGTGGACATGGAAACCTCAGCAATGTACACGCTGGGACAAGTTCGCAAAGTCAAAATCTGTAATCTCCTGGTAGTGAGCGACGAGCTATGGCACGAATGGCAACCAGCATTCGGTAAGCCTGAACTGCGAAATGCAATGCAACGTGCCCAGGATATAATCCTGCGTTTTCTCGCCAAAAGTCTTATTGAATCGGCGCTGCAACTCGAGTAACAAAGCCACTTACTTTGTCTGACATGCAGAGGAATCAATAGGGCACTGCTTACATTTGCCGTCGCAAGGCTCGACATGAATGGTAACGTTAGACCGAGGCAATTTTGCCTGGATGTCATGTTCCAATAAGTCACACACCTGATGAGTCTGCTCCAGACTAGCATCCTTAGCCATTACCAGATGGAGGTCTACATAGCGCTGGTTTCCAGAACGGCGGGTGCGTAACTCGTGGAAGCCAACAATTTCCTGACCACGCCATTCAGCCAGGCAGGATTCTATCACCGCCTGCTCAGAAGGAGGAAGACTGGCATCCACCAGCCCTAGAAGTGGTTTACCTAATGTATCATAGGCAAGTTTCACAATATAAATTGCCATACCGATAGCCACTATCGAATCCAGAATGTTCAGGCCAGTAAGGCGCACTACTATTAGCCCGACTAGTACTGCTGTGGCTGAGTAGATGTCAGCATTGATATTGCGTGCGTTGGCCTCGAGAGCAATCGAACCGGTAGCCTGAGATACCTTGCGCAGATGACGTGAGAGAAACACACTAGTGATTACGGAGATTACCATCACACCTATGCCCGCCTCAGCCAACTCTACACTGGTTTTATTTATTATGCGTTGAACTGATGAAAAGATTATTAGCCCGGCAGCGATGAAAATAAGCACCCCTTGTACTACACCAGCCATATCCTCCACCTTACCATGCCCAAAGGGATGCCCTCTATCAGCCGGCTTGGTAGCGATGCGAATGGCGAAAAATGTAACCACTCCAGCGAAGAGGTCGAGAAAGCTATCTGCTGCTTGGGCTAATACACTGATGCTGCCACTGAGCCAGCCAACAGTGACCTTGAGCACTATCAGCCCGATAACAACCCCAATTAAAAGGTTAGCAGCCCCTCTTTCCGTCGAGAACATTAGCTACTCTTCCCTATTTACCCTTTTTCGTTGGCCTACGAGTTTATCACCTGTGCTTAAATAAAACAAATCCGGTATAGACAGGTCATTTACAATTTATGTCATTCTGAGGGAGTCCCGATTTTATCGGGACGACCGAAGAATCTAGATTGGGGCAGTCTCCGCAAAAAGGACTATGTGAAATCCTTCGTTACACTCAGAATGACAGAAAAGGCGAAGCGCTCTCTGAAAATCACGCAAGGAGAAAGGTTCGTAACAACACAAAGTGCATGTATTTATTGCTTAACTGACCCAGCTTTGCTATCATATGGCTGCTTTTGCCTACAGATTGCCTGCTAAATAGCCATCGAGAGACAGAGCCATAATGAGAGTCGGCCTGATTTACGACCCGGTCTATCTTGAGCACGATACCGGGACTCACGTCGAAAACGCCCAGAGACTGGTAACCACTATGTCCCACCTTGAGGAAAACCAGCAACAGGACAAATTCATCTTATTATCTCCACGCGAAGCAACAGTTGACGAATTGTCAGCAGTGCATGCCCCAGAATACATTTCCCACATCCAAAGGCAGGCGGAAAGAGGCGGCGGCTGGCTTGACACTGATACAGTAATGTCACCAGGTTCCTACAAAGCAGCTATCTATGCTGCCGGTGGTGCTCTGACCGCAGTTGACGCGGTAATGAACAGGCAAGTTAACAGCGCCTTTGCCTTGGTTAGACCACCAGGACATCATGCTACATGCTGGCAAGCCATGGGTTTTTGTCTGTTTAACAACATAGCCATAGCTGCCAAGTACGCCCTGGCCAACTTCGATATCAAGCGAATACTTATCGTAGATTTCGATGTCCACCACGGAAATGGTACGCAAGACACTTTCTATGCCGACCCAAATGTCCTCTACTTCTCCGTCCATGAATACCCTTTCTACCCCGGAACCGGAAGCATTGATGAGACCGGAGCCAGAGGCGGTGAAGGATTTACCGTCAATGTGCCACTTCTAGCCGGCTGGGGAGATGACGAATACCAGGCAGTCTTCGAAGACATCCTGGCACCAATAGCTAAACGCTTCGAACCACAGCTTATTCTGGTCTCCGCTGGCTACGATGCTCACTGGGCCGATAGCCTGGCTCTAATGCAGGTAAGCGTCTCTGGCTTCGCCCGCTTGGTAGAAATCATAAAGACTCTGGCTGATATGTTATGTCAAGGACGTATGGTCTTCACTCTGGAAGGCGGCTATAACCTCGAGGCATTGTCCCTGTCGGTGGGCGCCACCCTTGATATCCTTCGGGGAAGCCGTGAAATCGTTGACCCTCTGGGCAAACGAGAAGCAAAATCAAAGCCGGTTCACTTCGACAACTTCGTCCGGATGGTTAAGGAGATGCACAATATATAAGCCTAGCCCATAGCTTGAGAGGATACTCAACTAGGTAGAAGTCTCAATCTGCTTCTTTTGTGGGAATAACCTGCCCCAATCACGCTTATCCCAAACCACCAACAGCTGACCAGCTAGACATATGGAGTTATAAGTGCCAGCAACAACGCCGATAAGAAGCACTAAGATAAAATAGCGGATAGTAACTCCGCCGAGAAGGAACATAGCTAAGATAACAAACAAAGTCGTCAGGCTGGTATTTATACACCGCCCCATCGTCTCCAGAATGCTTGAGTTCACTGTATCTTCGAAGTCCCTGCTTATGCCCTTGCTGACATTTTCGCGAATTCGGTCAAACACCACGACAATGTTGTTAACGCTATAGCCAACCACCGCAAGCATACCAGTGATAAACATGGCATCAATCTGAACACCTGCTGACCAGCCTAAGATGGAGAAGACCCCCATGACCACCAACACATCATGCGCCAGAGCTATGACAGCAACTGCGCCCCAGCGAAACGGCCTAGGCATACGACGAAACGCCCAGGCGATATAAAGCATCATAAGCACTGAAGCAACCGCTACAGCGATAGCGGCATCTCGACCTATTTTAGTGGCTATAACCGGCGACACGGTATAAGAATCACGCACGGTAATTTCAGTATTTAGGCCTGCTTTAAGACCATTTACCAACTCCTCCCTTGTCTCAGGTGATATCGCTTTGACACGGACAAGGAAGTCACCCTCACCAGTGCGTTGAATCATCGCCTCACCATAGCCCAAACTAGCCATCTTTCCACGTAACTGACTTTGGTCAATTTCAGTAGCAAATCGAAGAGTCATGGCAGTGCCACTGCTAAAGTCAACCCCCGGCTCAAGTCTAAAGATAGCAAGCGAGATTAGACCCGGGATGAGTATCACCGCCGATATTAAGAAAAACCAGAGCCGCTTGCCTACTATGTCCATCATTTTTGAACTCCGTAAGCCGATGGGCTAGTTACGGCACGAGTCACAAAATGCAGGAATGTCCGAGTTACTATAATCGCTGAAAACATGCTCATGGCAACACCGATAAACAAAGTCAGAGCAAAGCCTCTGACCATAAAAGCTCCCATAGCGCCACCAAACCAGAAAAGCACAATACAGGCAATAAAGGTAGTAATATTGCTGTCGCGGATGGCTGGCCAGGCACGGTTGAATCCAGTTTCAACTGCAGCACCTAGAGTACGTCCTGACCGTAATTCTTCCTTCATCCGCTCAAAAATAAGCACGTTGGCATCAACCGCCATACCCAAGGACAAAAGCAAAGCCGCAATACCCGGTAAAGTCAAGGTTATCGGCACCAGTTTAAAAATCGCTAGCAGTAAAGCACCATACACAGCTAGGGCACATACAGCTACAAAGCCAGACATTCGATAATAAAGAATCATAAACAGCACAAGGAGTACCATACCAACAGCCCCGGCAATAAGGCTCTTGCGAAGAGAATCAGCTCCTAACGTAGCATCCACATCCTGCTCCTGGATGATTTTCAACGGCACATCCAATGAACCAGAATTGAGCTGTATGGCTAGTGTCCTGGCTTCGTCAATGTTTAAACCTGTAATAACCCCCCTGTCCTTTATCACTGCCTGTACTGTCGGTGCCGAGATAAGTTGATTGTCTAGGAATATACCCAGTGGCTTCTGCAAGTTGCGTTTTGTAATCTGCTCAAAGAGAATCGCACCTTCCTCGTTCCATTCAAAAGCCACCTCAGGTTTATTAGTCTGAGGCTCTAGAACCACCTGAGCATTTGGCTTTAGATACTTACCGGTGAGCTCCCTCTCCTTTCCATCACTTCCAGTACCTGTAGCCTTAATCCACTGCTCTTTACCCTCCTCATCAAGCACCGGCTTACCAGCCTCATCCAGCTTAATCTCCCTGAAATCAAGCTCAGCCGTTTGCCCTATCAGCCTAACCGCCTCGTCAATATCCTTGACTCCAGGGAGCTGAACCAGAATCCGGTTATGACCCTGCCGCTGGATTATCGGCTCGGTCACACCGTAGGCATTAACTCGCCGCTCGATTTTACCCAGCACTCCTTCCAAGGCATCATCATCACTCTGCGATGGGTCTTTTGCAGAGAGGTCAGCTTCATAAACCAAATAGCTACCACCTCTTAAATCTAGCCCAAGCGTTAGCCCTTGCCTGCCCAGCCTCTCGCTGTCAACAGGTAGCACTGCCCAAAGGCCAAAGCCAAAAAGAATCAGTATGAAAATGAGCAGAGGAGCGTTTCCCTTTCTCAATTTCCTGTCAATCCTTCACAATATCGATTATCCCCCACTGTCACTCTAAATCCCCCACTGTCACTCTAAATCCCCCACTGTCACTCTGAGCGAAGCGAAGAGTCTCCAGAGATTCTTCGCCCACAGGGCTCAGAATAACAAGTGGCATGTTAACAAGCCATGCCACACTGCCGCTTCTCCAATTCTTTGCGCACGAGTTCTATCGCTTCCTCCCTGGTATTCAGTTCGCCGGCCGCCTGAGCCTCACGCACCTCAGCCAAAAGCTCCCCAAGCAGACGTCCCGGCTTCAACCCAAAAACATCCATTAAATCATGACCATCAATTAGCCTGACCGGTAAAACATCAGCCTCCTGTTTTAAGTGCTCCGCCAGTATATAGCAAATCAACTGATTATGCTGCTGCCATTCCTCAACATCGAGGCGAGGCCCCCAGGTAGCCAGATAATCAGCCAGAGCTAAAAAAAGGACATCAACGCCGGCATCTTCAGTATCACGAAAATACCGGTAAATAGCCCGGCGGGTAGGCAAACCATCGTTAGTCATCTGCACGGGACGCAAATGATGATAAACCAGGTTCTCCACCAGCCTTATTTCCCGGTTACTGAAGCGCAATCGCTCCAAACCCGCTACCGCCATCGCTGCGCCCTGTTTAGTATGCCCGAGAAAACGTATCCTGCCCGTCTCGTCAACTGCCTTAGTCGCTGGTTTGGCAATATCATGCATCAGTGCTCCCAATTTGAGCAGCAGTCTCCGGCTGCTGCCGCTGGATACATCCTCACTGAAATGCCGACTTATCTCCTCCGACCACGGTGTTACCTTCAACAAATCCTCTTTACCATATTTCCACAGGCTCTCTCGGAGCAAAAACTCTACAGCAGCCACCGTCTCCACAGAATGGTCAAAGACATCCCAGTAGTGCTCCTTGGGTTGCTCCACCCCTTTCATGCTTTCCAGTTCAGGAATCAGTCGAGTGAGCAGTCCTAACCTGTCCAGATAACGCACTATGTCTGCGGAACCGGGCAAAGCCAGCATCCTCACCATCTCTTCACGCAGCCGCTCTCCGGAAACAACTTTGACCATGTGGCAATTTTCTTGAATCAACTCCTCAGTTCCTGGCTCAATCTCAAAGCCTAGCTCGGTAGCCAGCCTGACCCCCCGAAGCAACCTGGCCCCGTCCTCCACAAAAATCCGCCGGTTCATTGCCCTCATCAGTCTCTTCTTCAAATCGATTTGCCCGGAGAAGGGGTCAATAATTTGAGAAGAGCTAGAGAGAAGGTCTTGAAGCTCCACTGCCATAGCATCTACAGTGAAGTCACGCCGTGCCAGGTCATTCTGGATGTTGCCTGAGAATGAAGTAAAATCCAGATGCCATGGCTCATCATCCTCAGTAGCTACCACCCTGGCTACGCTATTAGCTTCATCCAACAATACACATCGGCCACCAACGGCTTTAGCCACATCCTGAGCTATGGTCAGGGCGTCCCCACCAACGGCGATATCCACGTCCCTCGTTTCTCTCTCCAGCAGCCAATCGCGGACAAAGCCACCAACCACATAAGCTAGGCGATTGTGTTGGGTGGCGATAGCGGATACTTTGGTCAGCAGACCAAGCAAATCTTGTTTCATGTCAGGCATTGCGTCAAATTATAGCCCGTGATAGGCAAATTGTAAAGAACAGTTCCTAACTTGTTGGTTATCTCCTGTCACGTTATAATTAGACACAATGCAATATAAACGTGTGGTCGCCAAGTTAGGCACTAACTTGCTTACGGGAGGCACTGGTCACCTTGATTTTAGTATTATGTCAAGTCTGGTTGAACAGGTGGCTCAGCTTCACCAGCAGGGATATGAGATAATCATCGTGTCTTCTGGGGCAATTGCTGCCGGCAGACAGAAATTGGGCATAACCAAGGAACAAAAAGGCATCCCATTCAAACAGGTCCTTGCCTCAGTCGGCCAAAGCCAGCTTATGAATGCTTATGAGCAGCTTTTCAGCCAACATAATTTGATTATAGCTCAGGCACTGCTGACCAGGTCTGACCTGGTTGACCGCGCCGGCTATTTGAACGCTCGCAACACCCTACTGGCTCTAATTGAACTAGGTGTTATTTGCATCGTGAACGAGAATGACGTAGTTGCCACCGACGAACTCGGTGAGTTTATTTTCGGAGATAATGACAATCTTTCTGCTATGGTGGCAAATCTGGTCGATGCCGACCTTCTGACACTGCTTACCGATATAGACGGCCTGTACACTGCAGACCCACAGCGTGACCCCAAAGCCAAGCTCATACCCAGGGTTGAAAGGATAGATGCCGAGGTCGAGCGCTTGGCTGGCGATACTGCCAGCGCTTATGGCGTCGGTGGCATGATAACCAAGCTGGAGGCTGCTAACCTAGCAACGGCTTCCGGCGTAACCGTGGTCATCGCCAACGGACGCAAACCCGATATCCTGACACAAATTGCCTATGGAAAAAGCATCGGCACCATATTCCCGCCACGGACCAGCAAACTGGAAAGCAAGAAGCGATGGATGCTCAGCGGGCTTGCCTCCAAGGGCAAATTGACAATCGATGACGGGGCTGTCTTGGCCCTAAAAAAACAGAACCGAAGTTTGCTTCCCGCCGGCGTTGTAGACGTGGATGGTGAATTTCAGCGCGGCGATGTGGTAGATATTTTCGATTCGAAAGGCAACCACATCGGCTGCGGTATACCCAACTACAGCTCGCAGGATATCGCTAAAATCAAAGGTGCCCACTCCGATGAAATCTCAAGCCTACTCGGCTACGAATACGGCACTGAGGTAATCCATCGGAATAATATGGTTCTATTGTAGGGCATGAAGCAATGCTAGTGTTTGTTGATGAATCTGAATGGCCAAAACCATCTGCCTCTGGTGGTTACACAGTCTGGGCAGCAGCCGCTCTACACCCAGAGTTAAGCAAAACCTTTTCTAGGGAAGTTTTTAATTTAGAAAGAAAGTTTTGGCGAATCAGCGAACCTCATGAATTTGAAATTAAAGGCAGGATGCTCCTGAATAAACGAGCACTTACCAGCCCTAAGAAACTGGAATTTGTAGACGAAATTTTAAGTCTTTGCAAGCGCTATCAATTATCTGCCTTCGCAATAGGTATGCGACAGTTTGAGGAACAGATGCTGGAGGGTTTTAGCAGAGAGGAGTCTAGAATATTTAGAGTGTACCACTACCTCTTAGAAAGAGTCGAGGCTATGATGCAAGAAAGCTATCCTGACGATATGGCCATCGTCCTTCTTGATTCCAGTGACAAGGAAACTAATAAACGCCGTGCGCTAGCCTTCGGCAACTTTCTTTATGGGCATGAAGTAGGCAAAAGCGTCCAAAAGATTGTCGAAACGCCTTTCTTTGTTAGCTCCTCGCTTACACCTGGAATTCAAATAGCAGACCTCTTCGCTTATGCGTTGGCACAACAGAACCTAGAACGCAAAGAGCCAAAGCTGAAGAAAATTTGTGACAGAATACGAGAGCTAGAATGGCGAAGCAACCGGCTTGATGCTGAGCATCCTCTGAGAGGATTCAGATTTGTTGACGTACCAGACAAACCAGCCAGAGAAACAAAATAAAAAAGAACTGGCAGCTTCAAAGAAGCTCGCGGCATTGCGTATTAGGCAATGCACCAATTCTTTATGTTAATATAATAACATAATACTAGATTTTGTCAATACCCCATTTTGAGGGAAATGATATGGATAAGTTGAAAACCAATGTTCTATACTACGGCGATAACCTGAAAATCCTGCGCGAGCACATACCTGATAACTCTATTGACCTGATATATCTCGACCCTCCGTTCAACAGCAAAAAAGACTATAACATCCTATTCAAGGAAAATGGTGGAGTTGAGTCCGAAGCCCAAATAAAAGCCTTCACCGATACCTGGCACTGGACCCAAAGTGCACAAAATACCTACCATGACATCGTTACCACCGGCCCACTCAAAGTTGGACAATTGATTGGCGCCTTGCACGATGCCATAGGACAGAACGATGTCATGGCATACCTGGTGATGATGACCGCCAGGCTGATAGAACTGCATCGCGTCCTCAAGCCAACAGGCTCGCTCTATCTTCATTGCGACCCAACTATGAGCCACTATATAAAGCTAATCCTTGACCAGATATTTGGCGCCAGTAATTTCCAGAACGAGATAATTTGGTTTTATAAAACTGGTGGTGCTAGTGCGAAAAGATTCGCACGGAAACACGATACAATATTCTTCTACACGAAATCAGGCCGATATAGATTCAACCCCCAAAAAGAAAAATCATATATGATGCATGAGTACGGATTTAAGAAAAGCAACTTCCAAAAAGATGAACTTGGACAATACAGTTGGGTTTATACAAAAGATGTTTGGGAAATCCCGGCAGTCGGCTCGGCAACAAAAGAGCGCCTAGGCTATCCCACCCAGAAACCATTCGACCTATTGGAGCGAATCACTAAAGCAAGCTCTAAAGAAGGCGATGTAGTCCTTGACCCGTTCTGTGGCTGTGGTACTACTATTGTAGCAGCTCAAAAGCTCAATCGCCGATGGATAGGCATTGACATCACACACCTGGCTATTACTCTGATGAAAAATCGTATTCAAGACAGCTTTGGCAACATTCCAATCGAAGTTATCGGCGAACCTGAGGATTTGGCTGGGGCTCGTGCCTTAGCCCACCAGGACAGATACCAATTCCAGTACTGGGCACTGGGACTGATTAAAGCCAGACCGCTTGGAGAAAAGAAGAAGGGCGCTGATAAAGGCATTGATGGGGTTATCCAGTTCATAGATGACGCCAGTGGCAAGGCAAAACGGGCCGTGGTTCAGGTAAAAAGCGGGCATGTCAGCGTCAACGCCGTCAGGGAGCTGAAAGCAGTCGCAGTGCATGATGCACTAGGCATTTTCATCACCCTTGAGCCACCCACACAACCGATGCTGACTGAAGCAGTAAGCACCGGTATCTATCATTCCCCGGGGTGGGATAAAGACTACCCCAAAATACAGATATTGACTATAGAGGAACTATTACAGGGCAAAACTGTTGATATGCCCCCATTAACACAGACGGGTATTACCTTTGCCAAAGCGCCGAAAGTTTCGACTGAAGAAGGCGAACAGTTATCAATGTGAAGCACCTGAAATCAGCTTGTGCATTGAGGAGTAAACATGAAATCTGCAGTTACCGAGCTTGAAGAAAAAGGGGTAACAGCCAAGGCGGCTTCAAGGAAGCTTGCCTTTCTGCCTACTGAGGTCAAAAATGAAGCTTTGCTTGCTATCGCCGATGCCCTCATAGCCAGGCAAGACGCAATCCTGGCAGCCAATAAGCTCGACTATAAGGAGTCCGAAGCTTCAGGTATGAGCACAGCTATGCTCGATAGGCTTATGTTGTCATCAGGTCGTCTTGAAGCTATAGCCCAGGATGTAAGAACTGTAGCCGCGCTTCCCGACCCTGTAGGTGAAGTGATTGAAGAGCGCACGCTGCCCAACGGCCTGCATCTGAGCAAAAAACGGGTACCGCTTGGCGTTATCGGTGCCATCTACGAGAGCCGCCCCAATGTCACCGTGGACATTTCTGTCCTATGCCTCAAATCAGGCAATGCCGTGATTCTTCGCGGTGGCAAAGAGGCACTCCGTTCCAACCTGGCTCTAGCCAAGGTTGTTCAAGAAGCTGCTTACAAAGTTGGCGTGCCCCAGGGAGCTGTACAGATAATAGAGTCCACAGATAGGACGCTGGTTGACCGGATGCTCAAGATGAAAGACACTATAGACCTCATAATCCCTCGCGGTGGTGCCGGCTTGATAAAGTCGGTTGCCGAAAATGCCGCCATGCCCGTGCTTACCGGCGGTATTGGCATCTGTCATACCTATGTGGACAAAAGCGCTAACCTAGAAAAAGCAGTGGCCATTGCCTATAACGCCAAGGTTCAGCGGCCGACTGTCTGTAACGCTCTGGATACGCTTCTGGTTCACGTTAAAATCGCCCCACAATATCTACCTTTAATTGCCCAGGAATGGGCAAAGGCAGGGGTGGAAATGCACTGCGATAAGCGTACTTTATCTATTCTCGGACCTGTTCCTTCCCTTAAACTCGTTCCGGCGAAGGCTGAGGACTGGGGCAAAGAATTTCTGTCGCTGATTGCAGCAATTAAGGTGGTCGATTCGCTGGATGAAGCCTTGGAGCATATCGAGCGCTACGGTTCAGGGCATTCTGAGGCTATAGTTGCCGAGAATAAATCAGTTGCGGCACGCTTTCTCAACGAGGTGGATGCTGCCTGTGTCTATGCCAATGCCAGCACACGCTTCACCGATGGCGGTCAGTTCGGACTGGGAGCTGAAATAGGCATAAGCACACAAAAATTCCATGCCCGCGGTCCCATGGCACTGAGGGAGCTGACCAGCTACAAGTGGCTTATTATCGGCGACGGGCACGTCCGTCCCTAAGATAGCTCAGCCAAAGTTGCCTTCTGAATCTCAAGCAGCTGTTTGATACCCTTCTCAGCAAGGGCAAGCAAGATGCCAACAGTTTCCTTAGAAAAAGGCTTGCCTTCGG
>VGNY01000002.1 GCA_016865895.1 Chloroflexota bacterium
AGTCATCTGGAAGATGCTCATGCTTGCAGAGCAGAGATTTTGCAGATTGGATGCGCCAGAGAAGATCAAGCTCGTCTATCTCGGCATTGACTTGCATGAGAGTCAAGAAGCTAAGCGGGAGGAGGTACTTGCCGTCGCCTAACCTTTTTACACACCTATTGACAAGACCTCTCGTGGCGTAAGCCCTGTCCGTCTTATTTACTTACTCTTAGCGTCCCTATCCAGAAATCCACCTGATTTCCTTTGGGACATTCTGCAATGTACTTCCACTGATAGTCACCTGAAGTCGTGAACCAGTACCTGGCATTTATAGCCACCTTTCCCTTACTCGGAACAGTTACCTTACCATCCGTTGGATAGATAACGAAATTGATTTCATTCCCAGGGCGGTTGGGTGATGATTCCAGGCGCCAATATATTGGCAATTCAAATGATTCGTAGTTTGCTAAAGTGAATGAAAAAGCTGACGAACGATAATCCAGTGACGTTCTAATTTTCGCATCGTTTGGCAACTTTACGTCTTCAATCTTCGCGTTCGGCTTGAGTACCGGCTGTTGAGCTGGCTCAGGCATTTGGCCGGACCCAATCCTTAACCACACTCTCAGATCACCCTCACCTTGTTCGTCATGACGACCCACCCCCCAGTTCAATGATGGCGACCAAGTATGCCAATAGTATCCGATAAGCTCCTTATCCGGGACTGTGGTCTTCAGGATGTCTAGGCCAGGAAATCCAAGCCATTTGCTAAGCACATCTATCTGAGCCTTTGTGACTGGTCCCTTGTTTATGTTGTAGGCTGCAACATAGACTGTCAGTGTCCCGGTTGCCGAGCCAGTGAAGATTACTGGGTCCGTCTTTTCTCTAACTGCCCTAACCTGAAAGAAGTCCATGTCAAAACCAGGAATGCCCTCTGGTGGTATAGAGCGTGTGGCAAGATTCTTTTGTGCATCGCTCACTACTACAACCAATTGAATCTTCGCTAGAGGTTCCCCACCAACTTGGGGTATCCAACGAGTGTTCCGGACGCCGAAATAGTCAAGGGCAATCCTGATAGATGGTGATTGCACTGGGGCTGGCGTTGTTGTGGGTCGTTCTGTGGAAGTTGAGGCCGGCGGTTTAGTGGTAGTATCAGATGGTTGTGTTGTTTGTATCGGTATTGAAGTAGGTTCAATGCAACTTGCAACGATGGGTAAAAAACCTAGAAGATAAAGAAGAGGCACGATTCTTAGCCATCTCATCGGACTATTCCTTGTTGCCATAAAGATTAGCCGAGTATCTGCTCAGCGGATAACGACTGATGCTTGCAGCCTAATTCAGGCCCCAGTAAACCAATTATAACTGATTTTACAATTATTGTCCAGTATGGTCTATGTAACTCTATTTGTGCCTAATTCACTTCAGATAGCTAATCTATGTTCTAGCTCAATAATAGTGGAGGAATTAGGTGGCCAAAAGAGAGAAGAACAAAAGCCCGTCGGGTATAGAGCGAATATTTCTAACGTTTCAGGAAACCCAAGAGTTCCTGGGAGTCAGCCATCAAACGCTGTATAAACTGATGAGCCAAGGGTTGCCATCACACAAGATTGGAAAGAAGCGAGTCTTTCTCAAGGATGACCTTATCCAGTGGATCAAGAGCCACTAGCAGTGGACCTATTCGGGACCCGCTAATACTTACTCATGTGCATTTGCCTTGACGCTTTTGCTGAAAAAGACAACTCTAGTCCCTCAACATACGATGACTAATCGACGGTGGTGCAATCGACCGTCGCCGTTAGATAGCTCGGCGGTAGCTCACCAAGGACGGCCGACTCCTCAGGAATACAGAGAGGTTTTGCCACAAAGAAGACCTGATTACATCATATAAGACAATATTGTTTAGAACTTGACCTGGTCAGAAAAATCGGTCATAATAGTCAAAAGGTCGGTCAAATAGACGGTCAGATGTTTATACCCCGTTCCTTATAGCGGTCGCTCGATAACTGCGTGTGGTGGCATCTGACTGGGTGACCCCCTCTCTGGTGGGCTCTGGGTAAGAGTGAGAGTTTTTCTGACCGACCGATGAAATGACCGAGGTGGCATATGAAACAGATTCCCTCTCAGACCAAGATGGAAGTCTTAGACCTTTATCTTCAAGGGCTTTCTGGTGATAAGGTATCAGAAAAGACCGGAGTTTCCAAAGGAGCAGTAATATCCATTATTAAAGACGCCAGAGAGGGAAAATACCCTCAACTTGAGCTCAAAGGCAGAATTGATGAACTTCATAACGTGGCTGTGAGATTAAGAAAGCAGAACCTAGACTTGACTCAGACGAGGTTGGGGTTTAGCTTTCTTCAGCGGCTGCTGGGTATAGGAGTTGAGTTGGACAGGCTGGAGGAGTGGATTGCGTTTTGCTCTGAAATGAGTCCTACCCCGACAGAGGACTTCGTCCCTGCAGCTATGGAGCTACTCAATGTTGAGAGAAAAACCGGCTTAAGTTATGCTGAGTTGACCTCGCACATAAAGGGCCTCACCGATAGACGACAGAAGCTCATTGATGCCGTAGGGGAGCTTGAAGCCAAAGAGAGAAGGCACGGTGAGCTTAAGGCGGAAATAGAGAAGAACGAGAAAAGACTTAGCCAACTCACATTGGAGAGGGAACGAATGGAGGCTGGAGTAAACTCCCTGAAGAGCTTTATTCAGAAGCGCTCTGAGGAGCTTGGTATTCCTCAAGGTGAGCTTGAGGCAAAACTTCAGGAACTGGCCAATCTTGATGCTGAGATAGCCTGTAAGCGCAGTGAGTGCAACCGCTTACGAGGTGAGATAGAAACGCTAATTGAGAGGCATGAAAAACTCTCTTCTCAAATGGAGAAGGCTTCAGCAGACTTTGATCAAGACATTAAACTAATCAGACAAGCGAGGCAGGAGCTTACTGAAATAGCTGAGCTGAAGGGGAGGTATGAAGCGGAGGTCAAGGATATGGAATGGGCTAAAGGAATACTACCTTTTCTCCGCTACCCAGATAAAGTTGATGACCCTGAGTTTAAGCTTGCCTCAATCGTGGTTGGCTGTATTGACAAGTGGCTGCCAAAACAGAGCCTGGGCTTTTCCTGGGGGATAAAATGGGGTGATATCACTAAACATGTCCAGTCAAAGAGAACGCAGTTTAAACAGTTTCGTCAATGAAACTCGTGAGCTAAAAGAGAAGGTGAGACAGGTCATTCCCTCATATATAGCCTTGTTTAAGGAGGTATCAGCCTTACCTGAGGAGTTTGAACGTCACTTCTGGGTTTCTGGTGTTGAAGCCTTGCTGCAAACGGTCAGGGCAGACTATGACAGTTTTCAGGCTCAAGCTCAGAAAGCAGACTTCATTGGCAAGTTCATGACAGTGGGAATAGACATTGTCCTAAAGGCAGGAGGGATGCAGCCAATAGCGCCACCGTCTCTCCCGAAGCTCGGTGTAACCATTCCACCATCGGGCAAAATAGAACCCGATTGGGAAGGTAATCCGTATAGAGAGCCCGGAGCGATTTTCGCGACGTATGAGGAGTTTATGGCAATCACCCAGAAGCTTAAAGATAAGTTGCTAAAGGGGACAATTGAGCCAACTAGTGAGGAGGAAATCCCCAAGCTGGTGCATAGCCTGGCTCTAAAGTCAGCTCAAGGTTCTCCTGACGAGTAACGGAGGTATGCAGTGAACCTATGCAGGATTTGCTTTCAGGAAGTAACAGGCGGCGTCCCTGTCCCTTCTTGGCATTGTGGTGAAAAAGATGACCGCGCTTCTGTTCACGAGGAATGTCTTGCCAGACAGGTTTCGGATTTTATCAATGAAGACCCTCAAAAAGTGGGGCTTCTTCGCTATCTTGTAGAGTTTGAAGAAAGTCACGCTCCTGAAGATTGGGCAAGGGATATATCTGGTGCCACGGCAGATGTATCATGGACATGGGACAAGGTAGGAATACCCACATCGAAAATCATGCCTCTGGTCAATGTCGGTCTTTTGGGCATTGTCTTCTCTTCACGAAGTTCAACTTATTATGCCCTGGTTGGGCGCAAGGTGATTAAGAAAGTGCTCGAGGAAATTAAGAGAGTAAGGGAAAGAGAAAGCCTTCTACCAATTCCCGATAAAGAAATAGAAATCCCTGAGAACCTTTTCTCAACGGTTTCCGGTTACGAGGAGATAAAAGCCTTCCTTAAGAAAGTGCTTAAAGCAGAAAGGTTTCATGTTCTATTGGTTGGACCTCCTGCTTCAGCGAAGACTGTATTTCTTCTGGAGCTGGCACGCCTACCTGGGAGTTTCTACTGCCTAGGCTCGGCGACTACTAAGGCTGGAATTGCGGAAATCCTCTATGAGTAAAGGCCGAGCATTCTCCTCGCTGATGAGATAGATAAATTTGAGAGTAAGGACATAGCTATTCTTCTTTCCCTGGCTGAAACAGGCATTGTAAGAGAGACCAAGGTATCAAAACAGAGGGAAGCTAGGCTAAACACGAGTATCTTTGCCGCGGCTAACTCGGCCAAAGGTATGCCGAAGGAACTTCTGTCAAGGTTTAGGGTGCTCTATCTACCAGAGTACACCAAAGAAGAGTTCATTCATGCCTCTACGAAGGTGCTTGTCGAAAGGGAGAATGTTGCCTCTGATCTAGCTGCTTACATAGCTGAGCAGACTTGGGAAGTATCAAGAGATGTGCGAGAAGCTGTAAGGATAGGGAAGATATGCCGGAGCCGTGATGAAGTGGATGAAGATATTAGGCTGATAAGAAGATATGGGGCAACCATTGTACAGTAGCAGATAAGAATGATAAGAAGGCAAGGCAAGGAGGCGTAATTTAGCCCCCTCTTGCGCCTATACCTATCTTTGACATTTCGGAGCGACCCGGCTATACTTGAAATCGGAAAGGAGGCAAGCGGTCTCCGCCTTTTCCACGGGCTAAATGGGGTTCAGGTGGTCGGCGGTTCAAATCCGCCCACCCCGATATCTGATTTTTCTCTTTTGGTCAGCTACAGGGCGTCACAGTAGGCGACAAAGTCTCCAGACATGACATCAAACACACTGTAACCCAAAGGCAGTACACCTAAACTGAACGTCGGAACAATCAAGGCGCTATATCACAGGCTGATAATACAAGAGCTGTTTTGATTACTTTTCAATAACCTGGATTTCTTGTCCTAAAGAATCGGAAAATTCTATGGTCACTTTGTCAATTGATGGGTCATCAGCAGTTTCAATATCAAAATTGAATACCTGTCCAGGCATAGTAGGACCGTGATGAACATATATTTCGGATTTTACAAGTGTGTTACCATGCCAACAGTTCATGGTACATATCACACCTCTCAAAGTGGCACGACTGCTATTCCTTACTGAGCCCTTAATAAAGAGAAACTTTCTCATATTCACCGGCTCAACGTCAAAGCCCGAAGCATCTTCCGTCCTCCGCCCCCATTCAGACCATTGCAGTTCCAACACGTATGGCGACTTTGGCGCCGGTGTGACCAGAGTGTAATCTGTCGACGCGGCTTCGTTCCCAGCTTTATCCTTTGACTTCACCCGATAATGATAAATAGTATTAGGCTCAAGACCACTCAAGTTTATACTGTGGGTAGTAGTCAGATTCTCGTTTGAAGCGACCACAAACCCATAATCTGTAGTCTTCCCATACTCAACCTGACCAGTACTGGGTTCATTTGTTACCCAAGAGATAAGAACCTTTGTCTCTGATTCATACGAAGCTAGCACATTTGTAATCACAGGCGCCTTGACGTCAGGAGCCGGTGACGGTGCAGCACCGACACTAATAACAACAGACTTGCTGACAGTACCTCCCGCATTTGTAGCAGTTAAAGTGTAGGCAACAGTCTTAGTAGGCGACAACTTCATTGACCCGGTAGCAGCAACATTACCTATACCCTGGTCAATACTCACAGCGGTTGCCCCTTCAATAGACCATCTTAAAATTGTTGACTCACCAACCGTAATTTCACTCGGTGCAGCACTGAAATCAACAATAGCTGGTGGTTTCGGTCGACAGGCAGTACCCGAACAACAAATCAATAGGAGAACTAGCCACCAAAAAGAGACCAAATACCAGCTATATCTGGCTTTGACGTCAATCACTTATGCCCCCCGGATGGGAGTTTGCTCACCTTATCTCCCCAATAGCTTGAATGTTGAGATTATTGAATTGAATTTATGATACTCGTATTCATTCTTGAACGCTGCTGTGTCCACTTTGTAAAGTCGCTTCTCAGTCTGCTTAAAATAAGCCTCTCCATGATAGAGGCCATACTCAGCCTCCCAATCATAGGAGAGATACCAATCCCAGAAATCCTGCCTGGGCTCGTTTTCAAACTGTGTCAATTCATTATGCGCCGTCCCCAGAGCCATAATCCAACGGTTAGCAGCATCTCGTGCAGCCATAGGCGCTGCTACATCTATCATAACCGAAGCTCGGCGGGTCGGAGATACTATAAAGCATTTTGTCCCATCTTCAGACACCTCGACTTGCCAATTAGATGGATAGCTTATAGCGTATCCCATCTCGCCATTCTTATACGTGGCATAACCAGGCTTACCACAAGCAACAGACGAACTAAGTAACAAAATAATAAGTCCCAAGAACGAAACCCAACACTTTCTGTAGCTTCTCACTTAAACCTCCTTATAGTATTACTAGCTAATACTTTTGTCTGATTATACAGCGTTGTAGATAAAGTGTCACCTATCATGTGAACAATTTCACGTGCCTGCCGAACGGCTTATACCTATAGCAACCAAAATAGTCGCGACAATTTGCTAGCATTCGCAGATTGCAGTGCAAGCATGCAAAGAGGCTATCATTCGGGGTGTTGATACACCAATAAGAGAAAGACTGGCTCACGAAAACTTGCTGTTCCGGAAGCTATTTATCACCAAAGTCTGTTTAGAGAGCTCTCAAGTGTTTGGTAGGAGAAAATAGCCCACGCTGGAAGAACTGATAAGGTGAAGCCAAATCTCAAATAGGCTCAAAATACTCGATATCGCGGATATCCCCCTCAGGTTTATCCCTCCATTTAGCCCTCACCGTCATGCCAATCTTGATTTTATCTTTTGCTTTTTCAATGTTGGAGAGATCCACGCCGCCGATGAAATGAGATATTGCAGTATCGGCACCATCCAAATCTATCAACCCTGCTATGTACGGGGGCTCCATAGGCTGCCCGGAAAATTCAAAGGTAATCAGTGACCAAGTCTTTACTTTACCCTTGTCGCTCACTTGAACCCACTCTGTAGCATCCTCAAAGCAGCGAGGACAAAACTTCCTGGCCGGAACAAGCACACGCTTACACTTAGGACACTTAGTTCCCATTATTCTCTTATTTTTAAACTCTTCAAAAAACCTAGTGATTACCGGGCCCATTGCCCATCTGTAGGGCAACGCAATCTTTCCTTCTATAATTCTTGATTCCGCTTTTGCCATCTTAAGCCTCCTTTTTATAATTGACTGCCAATAATCATAATTCCATTAAGCTGGTCCATCCCGCCCATAGCATGGGCAAGAGCTGTCCTGGCTCCGGGTATCTGGCGTTCGCCAGCCCTACCAGTTACTTGCAACGCTGCTTCACCAACTCGAATCAACCCTGTGGCTCCTATGGGGTTAGTACACAAAACACCTCCAGAAGGTGTGCAGGGTAATTCACCGCCTCTCAAAACAACACCATCTTCTACAAGTTTGCAGCCTTCGCCAAAGTCGCAAAAACCAAAGCACTCGTAAAAGATAAGCTCTTGATAAGTAAACGGGTTATATACTTCGGCGACATCGAATTCTTTTCGCGGATTTGTAATGCCCGCCATTTTGTAGGCTTCCTTTGCTGCGATAATGGCTGATTCCCAGACTACCTTGTCACTATCACCAAAAAAGGCTTCATCGCCAGCATAACCAAGACCCTTTACCCAAGCTGCCTTTTTCGGAAACCTTTTTGCCTTTTCCTCACTGGCAAAAATGACAGCACAAGCCCCATCTGAAGAGGGACAAACGTCCATCAGCCTCGTTGGATAAGCGATAATCCGCGATTTCAGCACATCTTCAACTGTAATTTTCATCCTAATATGGGCATAAGGGTTATCCAGAGCATTATCATGATGGTTGACAGAAATGCGGGCTGCTGCCTCCCTCACCCTTTCGTCTGGCAAATTATATCTGTGAGCATACTGGATAGCTTGCATGCTAAAAATACCGGGGGCTCCAGGAATAAAAGGTCTCTGGAAGAAGGGTTCAGCTACAGTGTTCATAGTCCCTTGAGGGTCACTTTCAAACATCTTTTCAGTTCCCACTGCCATTACGACATCAAAAAGTCCTGAAGCTACATGATAGAAGGCGGAATGGGCAACAGACATCCCCGTGCTACCACATGTAGCTATATGCATTAACGGTCTGTCTAAAGCTGCCATGGCACCTGATAGATACAGATGGGCAGCATTTATGCCTTCCATTGCCGAAGGCATAGATGAATGAGTCACCGCTTCTATATCTTCAGGCGAAATGCTGGCATCCTCCAGAGCTGCTTTTACCGCCTCGTAAGCAAGTTCAACATAATTAACGTCTTCCCTTCGTCCGTGTTTGGTCTGCCCGACTCCTATAATAGCTACTGCTCTCGCCATTTCTTATTACCTCCTATTTACCTAGAATGACTACGGAGTGATGTTGCCCGGCAAAGCCATAAGTAGCATGTGCCAGTGCTGTTTTCACACTGGACACTTGTCTTTTTTCGGCTTTGCCCATCACTTGAAGAGCGGCCTCAGCAATTCTAAAAAGCCCCCTGGCGACATATGGATTCATAGCTAAAAGACCACCGGATGGATTAACAGGTAGCTCACCATCCATAGCAGTAACTCCGCTATCTATTAGTTTTGCCCCTTCGCCATCTTTGCAGAAGCCTAATTGCTCATACCACAGGAGTTCCTGAAACGAATAGGGCTCGCAAATCTCCGCCACATCTATCTCTTTTCGTGGGTTCTTAATGCCAGCCATATCATAAGCCTTCTTAGCTGTTTTTCTCAGCACACCATCAAGCAAGTCCCTGTCACCAAAGAATTGATGGTCAACGCACCAACTGACCCCTTTAACCCATGCCGGATTTTTGGTTAACTTCTTCGCCTTTTCCTCAGATGCCAGAAGCATAGCACAAGTGCCATCAGAATATGCCGCACAATCTAATGCCTTTATCGGATGTGCCATAACCTGTGACATCAGAACCTCATCAATAGTAACCTTTCCCGCCTTTTGAACATAAGGGTTATTTATGGCATTGCCGAGATTTTTCACCACTACCTTTGCCGCGTGTTCCTCAGTTATTCGGTACTTCTCCGTATACAGTCTTGCTTGCATAGCTGCCGCGGAGATATCATCAAGCGCAATCGGACGCTGGAAAAAAGGGTCAGCATACAGATTGGTCAATGTGCTTAAGCTTGGAATCTCGGATGACTTGGTTATGGCATGAACTAAGGCATTATCGAAATGCCCGCTCATCACCCTCATCAGTCCATAGATAAAACCTGCGGCACCATCTTCCGAGGCTTTGGAGGTGTCTTTCAGATAAGCTCCTATAGCATCTAGGTAATAGGTATTGGAGCAACTAATACCCTGCCAGAAGTCTGAAGAGGAAGAAATGATTGTGCCCAGCTTTTCACGTTTCATGCCAACCTGATTTAGTACATCTTTGGTTACTTCATAACTCAGATCCCGAATGTTTTTGTTTAAAGCATCGTTATGTCCTATCTGGGCAACGGCCACAATGGCTACTCTATTTGCCATGATACCACCTCCTTATGTTTTAATATCCGAAGCAAGCGGTTTTATTACAGCAATTGCTACGCGTTCCCAACTTGATTGCTGGTCACCCTCTTTAAACTGCCACATGTTAATATACTCGCCACTGCCCTGATTGTCAATGGGCACAAAGCACAATGGGCACAAACATATTGACAATCCTCAGAAAGTCAAGTATATTTAAGAGTCGAGAAAATCCCCAATATTTCGCCTTATTAACAATGTGCCAATTCTCAAACAACTTGCTCACAGGTCTCTCCTAATGCAGAGCTTGGATTACTATAAAGGCTAATTCACCAATTTTAAGTGGGTTCTCGCATGCTCAAATCTATACTAATCGCTAACCGTGGGGAAATTGCACGGCGGATAATCAGGACAGCCAAAACACTAGGCATCGAAACCATAGCCATACATTCTGATGCAGACGAAACGGCTCTGTTTGCCCAGGAAGCAGATAAAGCTATAAGAGTTAGCGGCGCTAAACCTAGAGACTGTTACCTTAATATTGACAATATTATTGGAATAGCCAAAGAGGTGAAAGCAAGTGCCATACACCCCGGATATGGATTCTTATCAGAAAGGTGGGAATTCGCCCAAAGATGTGAAGAAGAAGGCCTCATATTCATTGGACCAAAGTCTGAGGTAATCCATAGAATGGGCGACAAAGCTCGCTCCCGAGAAATAGCTACCAGCCTGGGTATACCGATCCCACCAGGGAGTGGCATCTTAGGCAGTATTGAAGAGGCAAAAGAATGGGCAGCAAAACTTTCCTTTCCTGTCATTTTCAAGGCATCAGCTGGAGGTGGAGGCATAGGCATGCAAAAGGTGGAAACAATGGAAGAGGTAGCAGAAGCATTCGAACAGGCTTCAAATCGGGCTAGATTGGCTTTCGGCGACGACAGAGTCTACATCGAAAAATATTTAGAGTCACCTCACCACATAGAAATCCAAATTCTGGGTGACAAAAACGGTGATGTGGTCACCTTTCCCGAAAGAGAATGTTCGGTGCAAAGACGGCATCAAAAAGTAATCGAGGAATCACCCTCACCTTTCGCCACCACTGAGCTAAGAATGGGACTCAGGCAAGCAGCTAAAAGACTAGCTCAAGAGCTTGGATATACCAATGCCAGTACTGTAGAATTCGTCGTCGACAAAAACCGAAACTTCTACTTTCTGGAAATAAATACCAGGCTTCAGGTAGAGCACCCTATTACGGAGATGATAACAGGCCTCGACCTTGTGGAACACCAAATCAAGATTGCTTCTGGCAGGCCCTTATCAATTGGGGAAAAGGACATCAAATGGAAGGGATGGGCCATTGAAGCTCGAATTTATGCTGAGGACCCGGAAAACTTCTATCCCTCCCCAGGCAAGCTAATCTCCTATGTAGAGCCTCATGGTGATGGAATAAGAGTTGATTCTGGCTACAAGGCCTGTGACACCATCAGCCAGTTTTACGACCCTCTGATTGCCAAGCTAATCGTTTGGGGTGCAGATAGAGACAAAGCTATAACGAGAATGCTAAAAGCTCTAAATGATTATGAGATCACTGGCATTAAAAACAACATCCTCTTCCTGAAGAAAGCTTTTGATTCCGCAATGTTCAAATCGGGAACTTACGATACACATTTCATATCAAGGTTAAAGGAGATGAAAAATGGGTGACGTGATGAGAAAGGAAGTTGAAAAACTTTCAGAACTCCGCGAGGAAATCAAAAAGATGGGCGGTGAAGCAGCCGTCAAAAAACATCACGATAGAGGAAAGCTGACTGCTCGGGAGCGACTGGACCTCCTAATTGAAAAGGGAACTTTCGTTGAAGTCGGCATGCTCGGGAGCGAATTCGGGGTACCTGAGCTTGTCCCTGCCGATGGATGCATTACCGGCTATGGCAAACTGAATGATGGAGTTACTCTCAGGGATGTAGCTGTGGCAGCCTACGATTTCACAGTAAGAGGCGGCTCCATGGGCATAACCAACGAGACCAAGGTAACCAGAATACGAGAAATCGCTCTTAAGCAGAGGATTCCTATGATATGGCTGAGTGACTCCGGGGGTGCCAGAGTAAGCGGTGGAGGCCTTTCCGGTGAAAGAATACCACTGTTCGCTGATTCCGGCTACCTCTTTAAGGAAGAATCGCTGATGTCCGGCATAATCCCGCAGATTTGCGCTATGATGGGACCAGGATATGCTGGTACAGCCTATATCCCAGGGCTTTCCGATTTTGTGCCCATGGTCAAGGGAACTAGCTTTATGGGGCTAGGCGGACCATCTCTTGTAGAAATGGTAATCCACGAGAAACTTACCGAAGATGAGCTAGGAGGCTCTAAGGTTCATTGCGAGATAAGTGGTTGTGGGGATTTGGAAGTGAAATCAGATGAGGAGTGTATCAAAGCAATAAAGCAGTATCTTGCCTTCTTTCCCCAGAATTGCGACCAAAAACCACTCCGAAAGGAATGGACCGGAGACCCTGAAGCTTTGATTTCCGGCGGTATATTGAATGTTATTCCGGACAGTCCTCGAGAAGCTTACGACATGCACGACCTCATAAAATACATAGTGGACGACGGTTACTTTTTCGAAATGAAGCCGAAGTGGGGAAGAAATATCATTGTTGGATTTGGGAGAATAGCCGGCTATTCAGTAGGATTTGTAGCCAATAACCCTCTTTTCTATGGCGGTGTCATCGATATAGATGCCGCTGACAAAGCCGCCCGCTTTATCTGGCTCTGCGATGCTTTCAACATACCGCTCCTTTTCATCTCCGATGTCCCGGGCTTCATGGTCGGGTCTAAAGCTGAGAAATCAGGTATTATCAGACATGGGGCCAAGATGATTCACGCCGTTTCTGAAGCTACGGTTCCCAAATTTACCCTGGTTGCCAGAAAATCCTACGGGGCGGGGTATTATGCAATGTGTGGTAGGGCTTTCGACCCAGACCTATTGATTGCCTACCCCGGAGCTGAGATATCAGTCATGGGCCCAGAGGGAATGGTGTCTATTTTTGCCAGGAAGCAATTAGCGGAGGCCGAAAATCCTCAAGAGATGATAGAGCGTCTTGCCGATGAGATAAGACCACAAATTAACATCCACAAGACAGCCAGATTTGGCATCGTGGACGACGTTATCGACCCTAGAGAAACCAGAAAAGTCTTGCTCAGAGCTCTCGAGTTTACAAAAGACAAGAGGATATACCGGCATCCCAGAAAACACGGCGTTTACCCTGTCTAAGGAGGACTCGAATGTATCAGACTATAACAGTCGAAATAAGAAATAAAGTAGCCACAATAACCCTATCTCGAGAGGAGAGAAGAAACGCCATCTCGCCAACGATGATGACCGAACTTTTGGATGTCTTCAAAAAATATGACGATGACCCATCAGTAGTCGCTATCGTGCTGACCGGAGCTGGTAGTAAGGTTTTCTGCGCCGGTGCTGATTTTGCCGAGTCTATGGGTGCTGCAACAAGTTTCCTTGACCGCTATGAAGGACAAAGAAATTTTGCCGAGCTTTTTAAGATAATCAAAGGCTTGAAGAAACCTTTGATCGGCCGGATGAATGGCCATGCCCTCGGTGGTGGGCTTGGGCTGGCCTGTGCCTGCGACATAGTAATTGCTGCCGATGATTGTCTCTTTGGAACACCGGAAATAAACGTGGCGCTATTCCCTTATATTATTATGGCAACTTTAGTTCGCTTCACTTCGACTCCAAAGAGACTGCTAGAGATGATGCTTACTGGAGAAAGAATCCCTGCCAAAGAAGCCCAGATGCTGGGCATAGTGAGCCATGTGGTGCCCAGAGAACAGCTGGATGTAAAAGTTGACGAAATCGCCAAGAAAATAGCCAATAAAAGTCCAGCCATTCTGAGACTCGGCAGAAGAGCCTTCTACACAATGCGAGATATGGAGTATGAGAAGGCATTAGAATATCTAGCATCGATGCTGGCCATTAATACAATGGCTGAAGATGTAACTGAAGGCATTGCCGCTTTTCTGGAAAAGCGTGAACCAATATGGAAAGGAAAATAACGGAGAGGAGTAACCATGAGCTTACAGGACAAAGTAGTAATAACTGCGGCTTTGACCGGTGTGGCAGCTAACAGAGACCAATGCAAGTGGATACCATATACCCCTCAGGAAATTGCTGAAGAGGCACTAAGTGCCTACAACGCCGGGGCTTCGGTAGTACATATTCATGGCAGAGAATATGATGGCCGTCCGTCTTGGAGAGTGGAGATTTTTAGAGAGATTATGGAAGAGACGAGGAAAAGGTGCCCCATCATAATAAACTTTTCCACCGGTGCTGTAGGCGTAGACAGGGACAACAGAATCGCTCATATTCGCGAACTGAAGCCGGAGATCGCAGCACTGAATATGGGAACAATGAATTATGCCAAATACAGTCAAAGGCGGAGGAACTTCGTCTTCTCGGTTGTCTTCCAGAACCCATTCGATGATATAATGTTCTTTTTGGACACCATGAATAAGAGTGGTGTGAAACCGGAGTGCGAATGCTTTGACCTTGGGCATTTGGAGAGCGTGTTTCCGCTAATGGACATCGGATTACTCAAGAATTTTGAGGTAAGCCTCATTATGGGGGTGGTTGGGGGTATGGCGGCTACAGCTAGAAATCTAGCTCATGTGGCCAGTGTGGTACCCCCCGGTGTGCCCTGGCAAGTAATAGGTATCAGCGAGGACCAATGGCTGCTGATAGCTACCGCTCTGGCTCTTGGTGGAAATGTCAGAGTCGGACTTGAAGATAATTTTTATCTATCGCCTGGAGAGATGGCACAAGGAAATGGCCCTTTAGTAGAAAAAGCAGTAAGAATGACACGTGACATTGGCAGAGAGCCAGCGACGGTGGAAGAGGCTAGAACCATTCTGCGGTTGGTAGAAACAACGAGTGGAGATAAATAACCTGAGTTAAGCAAACCATGACAGAAGTTGTTTCACCGATCACAGGCAGCGTCTGGAAAATTGTGATAGAAGTTGGTGCACAAGTTGGCGAGGGTGAGACTATCGTTATACTTGAATCTATGAAAATGGAAATCCGAGTGAAATCCCCTCACAACGGGAAGGTGGTGGAAATTCGGGTAAAAGAGGGCGATTCAATTCTAGAAGACGACATTATCGCCATTATTGAGTAGTAAGCAACCTACTTGTGATATGGAGGGCAAGCATGGACTTTAGATTTACCGAAGAAGAGGAGGCATTTAGGAAAGAGGTTCGCCAATGGCTGAAACAGGAAATCCCGCCAAGATGGTTTGAACTTGACCCCGGCATGTGGGAGGAAACTGAAGAGTCCTGGGCGATTTCCCGCCAGTTCCAACGCAAACTTGGGCAGAAAGGCTGGCTGGCACCAGCATATCCCAAGGAATACGGCGGCTTGGAATTGAGCCATACAAAACGGCTCATACTCGCTGAGGAGATGGCTTACAACAGGGCACCCGTCAGCGTAGAGGTGGAGATAACAGTAAACTGGGTAACCCCCACCATTATGCTTTTTGGAACCGAAAAGCAAAAGAACGACTATGTAACTCGGGTAGCAAAGGGGGACATTATTTTCTGTCTTGGCTATAGCGAACCAAATGCTGGCTCCGACCTTGCTGCACTCCAAACTCGCGCTGTTGAAGCTGGTGATGAGTATGTAATTAACGGCCAGAAGATATGGTGTAGCTATGGCCATTTAGCCGACTATTGCTGGCTTGCTGCCAGAACTGACCCAGATGCCCCCAAGCATAAAGGAATCAGTATGTTTGTTGTCGACATGAAGACGCCGGGAATCACCATTCGCCCTCTGGTGAATATCTTGAACCGTCACTCTTTTAATGAGGTCTTCTTTGATGATGTGCGTATCCCCAAAGATAACTTGGTAGGACAGAAAAACAACGGCTGGTATCAACTAGTTATAGCTTTAGACTATGAACGTTCCTCAGTTGGCACCGCTGCAGCACAGCAACGAATCATTGAGGAACTAGTCAAATATGCTAAAGAAACCAAGCGCAATGGGAAACCGATTGCCAAAGACCTGCTGATCAGGAATGAATTGGCAGAAATGGCAGTCGAAAATGAAGTCCTCCGCATGATGTGCTATCGCATCGCCTGGATGTACAGCAAAAACCTTCATCCCAGCTATGAATCGTCAATGGCAATGATTTTTGGCAGCG
This sequence comes from Chloroflexota bacterium, assembly GCA_016865895.1. GTDB lineage: Bacteria > Chloroflexota > Dehalococcoidia > GIF9 > UBA5629 > VGNY01. The sequence continues at coordinate 15,950 of VGNY01000002.1, forward strand.
AAGTAATGAGACGGTTAGCCAACGTAGGTATGCGTATCATGGGACATTATGGTGAACTTGACAGGGACTCCAAGTGGGCTCCCCTTAATGCTAGGATAATGCGGATGTTTCTATGCTCAGTCTCAATAGGCGTTGGAGGCGGCTCTAACGAGATTCAGCGCAGCATTATCGCTATGAGAGGTTTAGGGTTACCTCGGCACTAATCATTGCACACACTAGCTTCTGAAAAAGGACGACTATGGATTTTAGATTTAATGAGAAGGAAGAGGCATTTCGAAGAGAGGTCGAGAGTTTCATAAAGACAGAGCTGCCTGCAAATTGGACCGAGAAAAACATCTACTGGCCAGGGGGATATGGCACTTTATCAGAATTTGAGGAGGTGAACACTCAAATCGAGCAATTCAGACGTAAGTTAGCCGAGAAAGGATGGCTTACCATCTCGTGGTCTAAAGAATACGGCGGCGCAGGGCGCACCAATATTGAACAGGCCATCTTCCACGAGCGGATGAGCTATTATAGGGCACCCGGTGGTGAAGTAGCCACACTAATCGGCGGCCCCACCATCATGCTTTTCGGCAGCGACGAAATGAAGAAGGAATGGCTACCAAGGATAGCCAGAGGAGAGGCGAGATTCTGGCTGGCCTACAGCGAACCAAACTCTGGCTCTGACCTTGCTTCTATTCAGACTCGTGCTGTCGAAGACGGTGATGACCTCATTATCAACGGACAAAAAATCTGGGGTACTGCCGCTCACGTGTCACATTATGCCTGGATGATTGCCAGGACAGACCCTAATGTTGCTCCCCATAGAGGGATTACACTACTCATGGTAGACAACCAATCATCAGGTGTTACTATCCGCCCCTTGATGAATATATGTGGTACCCACTCTTTTAATGAGGTATTCTTCGATAATGTACGTGTACCCAAAAAGAACATCGTTGGGGAGAAGAACAAAGGGTGGTATTATGTAATGGTAGCCCTAGACTTTGAGAGGCTTGTAATCCCTATAGGGGGCTTCAAGCGGACCTTCGAAGAGATAACAGAGTATGCCAGGGAAACAAAACACAACGGACAACCTTTGACCCAGAATCCTCTAATAAGGAATAAACTAGCTGCGATGGCAATCGAGATTGAAGTAGCCTACATGTTCTTCTGGCAAACAGCCTGGATGCTTGACAAAGGACTTATCCCAAATATCGAAGCATCTGTGCTAAAGCTGTTTACCACCCAGCTAAGCCAAAAGCTAGCAAATACCGGGATGCAGGTTATGGGACATTATGGGCCATTAGAAAGGAATTCCAAATGGGCATCCCTAATAGGGAGAGTTCCGGCAGGATACATGGATTGTATTTCTGCCCTCGTTGGTGCTGGCACTTCTGAAATCCAGCGAAATATCATTGCCATGAGGGGGCTAGGGCTGCCCCGACCATAGATGAAGCCTGAAGTAAATTATGTAAACTCATGTAGAATAGGAGGGAAAAGATGGACCTTGGTCTGACTGAAGAACAAGAGATGCTGAAGACATCAGCTCGTGACTTTCTGCAAAAAGAATGCCCCAAGCAATTGGTCAGGCAATTAGATGAAAGCGACACTGGCTACTCCCCTGAACTGTGGCAAAAAATGGCTGAACTGGGCTGGATTGGGCTGGTATTCCCTGAGAAATATGGTGGCAGTGGTGGTAGCTTCCTGGACTTGATAGTCCTTCTCGAGGAGATGGGACACAATATATTGCCCGGCCCATTTTTTTCAACCGTAATTCTCGGTGGTCTTACTATCATGGCAGCAGGAGACGAGGAACAAAAGAAAGAGTTCCTGCCCAAAATTGCCGGCGGTAAGATGCTCCTTACCTTAGCATTAACAGAGCCCAGTGCCAGCTATGACGCATCGTCAGTGAAGACTCAGGCCGTAGGTACTGACGGATATATTATCAACGGCACCAAATTGTTTATTCCTGATGCTAACATAGCTGACCACATACTATGCGTAGCCCGGACAAAAAAGGAAAAGAAACCAGAAGACGGGACCACCATTTTTCTTGTTGATGCCAAAAGCCCTGGAGTCAAATGTACTCTCCTCAAAACTCTAGCTCGCGACAAACAATGTGAGGTTATCTTCGACAATGTGAGTGTGCCACAAAAGAACATCTTGGGCAAGCTAGACCAGGGCTGGCCTATAGTAAAACAGGTTCTCCAAAAGGCAACGGTAGCCAAATGTGCTGAGATGGTCGGGGGTGCCCAGGCTGCATTAGAGATGGCTGTCCAATATGCCAAGGACAGAGTTCAATTTAACCGGCCTATTGGTAGCTTTCAGGCTATCCAGCATTATTGTGCCAACATGGTGACCGATGTTGATGGTGCACGGTTCATTACATACAAGGCAGCCTGGAAGGTAAGCGAAGAGCTACCGGCTGATATGGATATAGCTATAGCCAAAGCCTGGACTAGCGAGGCTTGTGGACGGGTTACCCTGTTAGCACATCAGATATTCGGTGCAATTGGCTTTACCATGGACCATGATATACACCTGTATTACAGGCGAGCCAAAGCTGGTGAGATAATGTTCGGCGACGGCGATTTTCAACGCGCTATCGTAGCCCAAGAATTAGGGCTCTAGCTTCACCAGTTCACTTTATTCAGGCCTTTAAGCCCTAATATCTGCCTTGCCTCATCAGGAGTCGCTGGTTCCAGGCTTAACTCTCGAGCTATGCGCACTATTTTCTCTACCTGGTCAGCATTACTTTTGGCCAAGACACCTTTACCAGCATAAAGGCTGTCTTCCATACCAACCCTGGCATTACCGCCCATAACTAGAGACATAGTACACATCGGCATCTGATGGCGGCCAGCAGCACATACCGACCACACGAAGTCGCCAATTTGCTCTCGAGCGCTGTTGAATAAGTATAGCAAATTACTCGGTGACGCAGGCATACTACCTAGAATGCCTAATACGAACTGCAAATAAACAGGCTTCTTAAGATATCCTCTCTGCAGCATAAAAGCTACATTGTTAATCATTCCTGCATCATATATTTCCAGCTCAGGCTTTGTTTCATTTTCCTCAAAAGCCTGACTGAACTCTCGCAGCGTCTTAAAAGTATTGGCGAAAATGAAATCTTCCGTTCCTTGTAAATACGGTTTCTCCCAGGGAAATTTAAATTTTCTGACAGCTTCTGCTATAGGGAATAGCCCGAAATTTATTGAACCGAAGTTGAATGATGCCAGTTCTGGCTTAAAAGTTGTCACCCCCTTCACCCGCTCCGCCGTGGTCATGCCCACGCCACCACCAGTGCTCAAACAAAGAACAATGTTGCACCTGCTCTTCACCTTGGTGACTACCTCCCGAAACAACTCCATATCAGAGCTTGGCTGACCGGTTTCCGGATTGCGGACATGGATATGGGCTACTGCCCCACCAGCTTCATACACTCTTACTGCCTCATCAGCAATTTGCTGAGGCGTTATCGGTAAGTACGGAGACATGCTGGGAACATGAATGCTGCCAGTAATAGCTGCGGTGATTATAACCTTGCTCATAATTCCCCCTTATCTTAATCCCCAATGTCATTGCGCGGAGCCCAGCAACGAAGCAATCATCTTCCCTTATCTGTCATTCTGAGCCCCGATAGAATGGGGCGAAGAATCTCATCATATCACTATCATTTCCAAGATTCTTCAGTCGCGGAGTTTACCCTCGAGCGTAGCGAAGGGCTTCTTCAGAATGACCTAATGCACAGGGCTCGCAATGACAGAAAAGTGTGTTAGCAAATCACGCCAGCCAACGTTTCCGCCGCTTGTAATGTTTTACCTCGCGGTAACTTCTCCTCTGCCCTACCTTGCTCAACCCTAGATAAAACTCCTTTATGTCCTCGTTATCTCTCAGTTTCTCAGCCGGTCCATCCATAACCACGCGGCCATTTTCCATAACATAGCCATAGTTAGCCAGTTCCAGTGCTGCCCTAGCATTCTGCTCCACCACTAAAATAGAGGTCTTCTCCTCGGTGTTAATCCTTTTCACTATGTCAAAGATTTCTCTTACCAGTATCGGGCTGAGCCCTAGAGATGGCTCATCCAAAAGCATCAGCTTCGGGCGAGCCATAAGCGCTCGCCCCATGACCACCATCTGCCTCTCACCCCCGGAAAGATAACCAGTCGTGGCATGACGCAGGTCTTTCAGCTTTGGAAAATAATCATATACCATGTCCAGGTCTCTTCTTACCCCTGCAGCATCACCACGTGTATAGGCGCCTACTTTCAATTCCTCATCCACATGCAGGTGCTCGAACATGGGACGTCCCTCCATAACCTGAACGATTCCCAACTTGACCACATCTTCAGGGTTCATCCTGTCTATTCGCTGGCCATCCCACTCAATGCTGCCATCGGTAACATCGCCTTCCTCTGTATAAAGCAGTCCGGAAATTGCCTTAAGCGTAGTTGTCTTGCCGGCACCGTTACCACCGAGCAGCGTTACGATACCACCATCAGGCACCTCCAGCGATACTCCCTTGAGCACCAATATCACATTGAGATAGATAACTTCAATATTGTTCAACTTTAACATGTTGTACCCCTTTTATTATCGTTTCTATAATCGAGACAGGGTGCACCCTATTGTCGCTGTATTTCTCGTCTGTGTCAGGATGTTGATAAACAGTATTATATATCTTACACCTATACATAATTTGCATCAAGCAACCATACATGGAAGTCGTTTATCAATGTCATTCTGAGGAGTCCCAACAAATTAGGGCGCCGAAGAATCTCGGAGATTCTTCGCTTCGCTCAGAATGACATTGAATCGTTTATAAACAGTCTCCCTACATACTCGAGGCAAAAGGAGAAACCTCTCGGAAAGGCTTCTCCTTTCCTTACTTCTTTCAGTCTATGTGTCCTCTCTCAGATGTACCCGTGTCTACTTCTTGAATTGCAAGGTGTGTACTATCTCTGAGAACTTGGCTTCGTTGTACGGTGCCAGTAGCTCTACGGTGCCTACTGTAACAAGTATCCACTTGTTGTCTTTCTGCGTACCCAGAGCAAAGGCTTTAGCCCCAAAACCTCTCAATGTTACTTCAATCGCTGCCGCGGTGGCTTTAGTGCCATCGGCCAGAGTAGTTTCTTTCTCAGAGACAACTTTGAAGCCTGAGCCACCAGCTCCTTCAAGTGATTTCTTGAGCGCCTCGGCAAAGGTAGCAGCCTCCTCAGCATCAACAAACAGAACTGGAACCTGGGCCGGCGATGCAGCATAGAACAGGAGGGTATCAGGAGGTTGCTTTGCCCAATCCTTGGGATATTTGACGGAGAAACCAAGTTCAGCATTGGTGTACTCAGCAGCTTCAAAAGTGAGCTTGCCTGGCTCGGCTGGTTTCTCTGCAGGCGGCGCCGCTGGCGGTGTCAATTGCAGGTCCCAAGTTGTGGTAGCTACAGCACGCGTATCCTCACCCACAGCACGTAGAGTGTAGACAAGGTTCGGCAGTGGATTGCCGAGCGACTTTGTATCGAGTGCCATCGTGGGTAGAAAGTCACCCCGCAACAACCAGTCAACCTTCGATACTCTTTCCAGTGCCACTTCAAAATTGCCCTGGTCATCGGTGGTGGCAAAGGCAATGCCAACAGCATCTTCACCACGCTCTCTATCGAGCCCTTTCATTGCAACATCGGGAGGCACAACCAATTCCACGGTGACTATCTCGTTGGGCTGCCAGCCAGTGCCCTTAAACTTCACCGGTATAGCCAGGATGCCCATTTGAGGCGGGAGTCCTGCTGCCGCAGCCTCAGGAAGACCCAGGGCCTTGGCAAGTGCTGGCAGTACTCCCTTCAGCATAGCCTGGTCAATTTTGGCTGGTTCCACAGTCAGCGTCCCTGCTGGAGGTGGTGGCGGTGGTGGGGGTGGCGCCTTAGGAGCGCAGCCAACTACGGGCAACACCAGAAGTGCCACCATGACTACAATAATCAGTGTCTTAAAACTACATATTTTCATCATTATTCTGCCTCCTTCCTCCTCTTAATCCTTACCCCAGTCATGAAGGGCTACGCAATCGGGTACTTTAACCCAGCCGCTGATATCGACCTCTTTGCCCTTCTGCACCTGATAGAACTTGGTCTTGTCAGTACCCTGGCGGTTTGTAGGGCTATAAGTACACTCAGTTACCAAACCTTGGCCAATGTCCATGCCGGTGAGCGATTCGTAGGCTGTCTTCATATCCTCGCCAGTGAGCTTATCATAGCCAACAGCCTTTAGAGCTCTCGCGGCACCTTCCTTATAGACAAGTGCCCACACCATCCCCGTCACATAGTTCGCTGGCGTGGTCTTGCGGAACTCGTCAACGCTCTTCCCACGATACTTCGGTACCATCATAGTGGACAGTGGGTGGTCCCAGGCTTCATCCCCCCGGAGATAGTAACTGTTTATCCAGCATCCTTCCGTAGCCTCAGGGTGAAGCTTGATGCCGACAGCCTCAGTAGGACCCCAGAAAGTGGAATCAACAAACTGAATCGTCTTGGTCAGACCCAGCTTGAAAGCGTCACGCAGGATATTGCTCGGCGTCGGGTCCACGCCACCTATCATGATGTAGTTGGCACCACCTTCAGCAAGCCTCTTCAGCCATACGGTATGGTCAGGAGCGCCCGTAGGGAAAAACTCCGACGGCAGCAATTTTACACCGAGTTTCTCGGCGTATTCCTTGCCGCCACGCAATGGCTCTCTACCATAGGCGCTGTCCCAGCTCATGTAACCAATTACAGGGCTGCCGGTCTTACCCTTAGCCTGCCAGTCTTTCAAAATGAAGTCAATGGTAGCTCCGAAAGCGTTCTGGTAACAGACACCCCAGGGGAACACCCAGCCGATGTGCGCCTGAGCTTCGCCATCGCCCGGAGCCAGTTGGACTACCTTGTCTTTCATGGTCATGGGATAGATAGCTTTGCCGAATGGTGTGCTGATGGCATTGACCACCAGCAGCTTGGGCTCAGTCCGGTACCTCTTGTAGGCCGACACACCACGGGCAGTATCATAGCGGGTGTCGACGCCAATGAAATTGCACTGCACGCCATCAACACCACCCGTAGCATTTATCTCTTTGAACATGTCCCCACAACCCAAATCAGCAGGGACATTGAGTCCGGCTATCGGCCCGGTATAGTCACCCAGACTCAGATAGGAGATTATCTTCTCCTTCGGTGGCGGCGCTGCCCCGGGAGCACATCCCGAAATCGCTGGCAGTGTTAACGCTACCACAAGCAGAATTGCTCCAATTAATAGATACTTTCCTTTGCTCATTTGCAGCCTTTCACCTCCTTCATTTTAGTCCCTCGCTTTTAAGTTTCAATTCATACAATGCCCATTATCACCCCCTTTCACGCTACTGGCTCCAGTCATGAAGTGACACACAATCAGGCACCTTTCTCCAGCCGCTGATAGGCACCTCTTTGCCGTTCTTAACCTGATAGAACTTGGTTTGGTCGACACTCTGGCGGCTAGTAGGACTATAGGCAACAGGGCCTGTTAGTCCATCGCCTAGATCCAAGCCAGTAATTGCCTCCATACCTGCTTTCATATCTTCGCCATCCAACTTATCATAACCACCAGCTTTTTTCAGGGCTATCTCTAAAGCTTTAGCGAAGATAGGTATCCGTGTTAGACCAGCAACATAAATCGCTGCTGTCGTTTTACGGAACTCTTCAACGCTCTTTCCGCTATATTTTGGCACCATATAGGCGGCCAGCGGATGCGACCAGGCTTCATCCCCCCGGAGATAGTAGCTGTTTATCCAGCATCCTTCCGTAGCCTCAGGATGCAGTTTGATACCAACTGCTTCAGTGGGCCCCCAGTAGCTGGTATCAATAAACTGAATCTTCCTGGTCAGCCCTAGCTTATAGGCGTCCCGTAAGACATTGCTTGGCGTCGGGTCTACGCCAGCAACGAGTATGTAATCGGGATTACCTGCAGCCAGCCTTTGCAGCCAGACGGTGTGGTCAGGAGCACCGGTAGGGAAGAACTCCGGCGATAGCAACTTGACACCCATTTTTTCAGCATATTCCTTGCCGCCACGCAGCAGTTCCCTGCCATAGGCGCTATCCCAGTTTATGTAGCCAATAGTAGGCATACCAGATTTACCCTTATTTTTCCAGTCTTCTAACAGGAAATCAACGCTGGCCCCAAAAGCATTCTGGTAGGCAGCACCTATGATGAACACCCAACCAAGGCGGGCTTGAGGTTCACCATCACCGGTTACATTCTGCACCACCTTGTCTTTGGCAGTCATCGGTGTGATAGCTTTGCTAAGCGCCGTACTGATAGCCACCACCGTCATGAGCTTGGGCTCAGTCCGATACCTCTTATAGGCTGATACGCCACGGGCGATGTCATAACGAGTATCAACACTGAGATAATTTATCTTCACTCCATCAACACCACCCTTGGCATTAATCTCCTTAGTCGAGTCCTCGGCAGCCATTCCCGCCGGCACATTAAGTCCAGCTATCGGCCCGGTATAATCCGCCAAGTCAAGAAAGGTAACCACCTTCTCCTTCGGTGGTGGTGCTGCCCCGGGAGCACATGTAGATGCTAAAGCCAACATCAGCAAAAGTGAAAGCAGGACGACACTGAACAGCAGAGACTTCTTCTTTCCCATTTTCAACCTCCCCATATTTTTATTCCAGCTATGCCGTCAATAAGCAAACGGGAAAAGCCTGTAGGAAGCTTTGAAGATGCTCCAGCGATGGGCAAGCCCTCTAGGCTCAAAAATTAAGAAGAGGACAATTATAACACCGAAAGCACTGGCACCCAACGCTGCTGCCGGTGCGATACCCAGAGCCGGGAACCATCCGGTAAGTGTTGGCGAAGCAAAGGTAACTGCTTCGATAAGCAGGCTGATAAAAACGGTGCCGAAGAACACTCCCACTATGGTGCCCAGGCCACCGACGATAAGCATACCAATATAGAAAACAGCATCAGCCAACGGAAACTGCTCCACATGAACAAACTGCATCCAGTGAGCAAATAGCGAGCCGGCGATACCAGCGAAGAAGCAACCAATGAAAAAGCCGAGTAGCTTATAGTAAAACAGGCTAATCCCCATAACCGACGCCGCCAGGTCGTTGTCTCTGATAGCCACAAAAGCTCTGCCTATCCTTGACCTGGCTAAATTCTTGGCAAAATAGGTCATCAGCAGCATCATGGGCACAACGATGTAATACATGGTTTCATCAGTATCGAAAGCAAAACCAAACACCGTCGGTGCTGGCGCATGTAAGCCTACAACGCCACCGGTGATTTTCATGTGTAATATCAGCCAGGCGACAATGTAATGAATGGCCAGGGTAGCCAAGGCCAGATAGAAGCCCTTAATCCTCAGTGCAGGGGTACCACCGAGGACGCCAATCACCCCAGCAACGATACCGGAAACTGGTAGTGCCAGCCAGAACGGCCAACCGTAGGTAGAAGTGAGGATAGCTGAGGTGAAAGCACCTATTGCCACAAACGCCACTTGACCGAATGAGATGAGCCCACAATAACCCATCATCAACTGCAACCCCAACACGGCGACAATAGTAATGGACATCTTGTTGATTAAACCTATGAAGTAATGGTCGCCGTAAAGTGGAAAAGTAAGCAGTACGACAAGAGCCAGGATTGTAATAATCCACTGCAGCCTAGTCCTGATAACCGCCGTGTCTCTACCGTAGTCTTGGTTAAAAGTACCGCAGGGAAGCATGTCATATCCTCTCTATTCTGACTAAGCCGAAGATTCCGTAGGGCCTAACTAAAAGAATGAGAAGAAGCAGGATATAACCCGCTACCTCCATGATGCCGCCGCCAACAAGCGGGTCCAAATAGCCAGAAGCCACATTTTCCACCCACCCCAATATAAACCCACCGACAAGAGCACCAGGCAACGAGTCCAGACCACCCACCATAGCCACAACCAGACCCTTGAAGGCTACCAAAGTCAACATAAAGCGGATATCGTAATACCGTGCCAGCATGACACCAGCCACGACAGCCACTATCGCTGATAGAATCCAAACAAGTGAGAATATCGTCCTGACGTTTATGCCCACACTCTGGGCTAGCTGATGCGACTCAGCAGTAGCTCTCATTCCCAGACCAACCTTGGTATAACGGAAGAAAGCCACAGTCAACAAGAAAACCAAAATGCAGATACCCAGACTGTATAAACCACCTACGTGTACACTAGAACCAAGAATGTTGATGTTACCCTTGGGTAGAAAGTCAGGAAATCCCCAGGCTTCGCCCTTCAAGATGAGCGCAAAAATCCCGTCGAGCACCATAAATATGGCAAAGGTCATAAGGAAGCCGGAGAACAACGGCTGGCCAATTAGAGGCCGCAAGCAAACACGCTCGACAGCAAATCCAAGAATAGCGCCCATCGCCAAACCTAGAATCCAACCTGCCCACAAAGGCAATCCCAGTAATATATAGCCAACATAGAAAAATAGGGCACCGAAAGCTAGCAACTGACCGTGGGCTAGACTTACTACCTCAGTAGCTTTGCAAACGAGGACTATTGCCAGCGCCACCAAAGCATAAAGCCCACCGATAATCAAACCGTTAAAGCTCAGGTCCAAGAAAAACTGCACTTCTCCTCCTTCAACTCATCTTGTTCTATTCAACAGTGCTGACTTTGACACTTGTTATTATTGTCCCCGTTCGACCATCGCGGTAGGTAATCGGAGCTTCGACCTTCAACTCTTCCTTATCACCATAGAGTGCGTCTATCAAATAGCCATATCGCTCTTCGATGAAATCGCGCCGCAGCTTTCTGGTTCGTGTTAGTTCAGCATCATCAGCATCAAATTCTTTGTGCAAATTGACAAATCTCTTTATCCTCGTCCATTCAGGGAGGTGCCTATTAACCCTCAATATCGCGCCCTTTATCAGCTCAATGACTTCCGGCTTCTGGGACAAATCAGTGAAGGTAGTGTACGGGATACGCTTGGCTTCAGCCCATCTTCCCACATTGTCTATGTCAATATTTATTATAACGGTGACAAAATCCTTGTCCTCGCTACCCACAATCAAGGCTCCTTTGATATAGGGGCTGAATCTCAATCTGATTTCAGCAAACTGTGGCGAAAACTTGCGACCACCGCTCAATTCCTTCAGATGGTCCATCCTGTCAATACAGATGAGGTGGCCATGTTCTTCAATGTGACCGAAATCACCACTGAGATACCAGTCGCCCAGGTATTTTTCTTTGGTGGCTTCGGGCTTCCTGTAATAGCCGGCGAAAAGCATCTCGCTCCTGACCATAATCTCACCGTCGTCAGAAAGTCGGCATTCATACCCGGGCATGAGAGGACCACATGTTTCCGGCCGGACATCATCATCAGGGTGAATGGTAACCAGCCCCATTTCTGTGCTGCCGTATAGCTGCTTGAGTTTTACTCCAAGAGCCTGAAAGTAACGGAAGATTTCAGGGCTTATTGCTGACCCAGCACTGTAGGCAATTCTGACCTTTAACAGGCCAACTTTATCCTTAAGCTGCCGAAAGACTACTAGGTCAGCAAGAGCATAAAGCGCTCGCCACAGCCAGTTGGCCTTTTTCTCAGCTATTCTCAAGTCACCCACCTTGTAGCCTACCGGCAGGAAAATATGGTAAAGAAGTCTCCTCAGCGGAGCGGTGTCGATTATCTTCGCCTGAATCAGCCGGCTTACACTTTCCCAGTTAGCCGGCCCCCAAAAAAGGATACCAGGCCCGATTTCCCTGATGTTTTCCAGTACCGTCTCCGGCTCTTCAGGAAAGTTTATTTCCATACCTGTAAGCAAGTTGGCACCTACTCCAAGCCCTTGTTCCGTTATCCAGGCCGGGGGTAAAAAAGAGACATATTGCTCGTCAGCACGCCACTTGTCCACGGAGCCCCATGCCCTATTAGTTAGCTGGGATACCCTGTTCCTGAGCATGGCGGCTTTGGGTAAACCGGTAGTACCAGATGTATACATGAAAAGGGCGATATCATCGCCGCTGGCCTTCTCAATATTCTCTTCAAATACGCCAGGATGGCTTTTTTCATAATCCTTGCCCAGCTCGATAACCTGGTCAAAGCTCATCAAAATCGGGTCGGCATAGTCACCGATAGGAGTCCCTTCATAGCCCAGTATCCCCTTGGGGTCCCAGAAAATGACCTTCTTCACCAGAGGCAGTTCATCTTTAAGAGGTGGATGCTCATTGCCTTCCCTATCTTTGTAAGGGACTAGAAACTTATCAACCTGCTCCTGGTCATGGGCTATGACAAACTTAGATTCAGAATTCTCAACGTAATATTTGACCTCTGTAGGCAGACAATCAACGAATATACCGGTCACAGTTGCGCCCGCCGCACCAGCCGCCAACTCAGCCCAGAACCATTCAGGCTTATTTTCACCCAGTATCGCTACCTTATCTCCCCGTTCCAGACCACGGCTGATTAAGCCCAAGGAGAAACACTTCACCTTTTCGTAGTAGTCCTTCCATGTATATGACTGCCAGATACCTCTGTCCTTCACCCGCATGGCCACTTTCTTGTCGCCCCACTTTTGATAGTTATATCTCAAATATTTTGCTGCAGTATCAAAAACCGGTGCTTCCACCATTTACGCCCTCCTATTCACCTAGGTAAGCCTTGATAACCGCAGGATTCACCTTTATTTCATCAGGTGAGCCCTCAGCAATTTTATGCCCGAAATCGAGGACAACCACTCTGTCAGCAATGTCCATAACTACTTCCATATCATGTTCAATGAGGACGATGGGAATACGGCGAAGCTCTATAGTATCTATAATAAAGCGAGCCATATCCTCTTTCTCGTCTATGTTCATCCCCGCCATGGGCTCATCGAGCAAAAGAAGCTTGGGCTCTAAAGCCAGAGCTCTACCCAATTCTACCCGCTTCCGCATCCCGTAAGGAAGAAGTCCCACCACCTTCTTCCGTATCGGTTCCATCTCTAGGAAGTCTATTATATCTTCGACCACCTTCCGGTGCTCAATCTCCTCTCGATAGGCTGGCCCAAAATAGATAGCGCCAGCCAATGCTCCTTGTTTCATGCGAACATGCCGGGCCGCCATGATGTTATCTAATACGGTCAGCCCGGTGTAAAGTTCGATATTCTGGAAGGTTCGAGAGATGCCAAGTTCGGCAATCTTGTGGGGCGCCAATCGGGTGATATTCTTCCCCTCAAAAAAGATATTACCTTGCTGAGGGCGATAGAATCCGTTTATACAGTTGAGGAGGCAGCTCTTCCCAGCACCATTCGGACCTATGATAGCCAATATCTCTGTCCCAATGACCTCAACATCAACACCATCCAAAGCGCGGAGTTGCCCGAAGTACAAACCTATGTTTTCAACTTTTAGCTTAACCTGATCCTGTGTCCCCAAAACAAAGCCCATATGAACTCAAACTCAGAGGAAACTATTAAGTGTAAACACCTAGTTTAGATAATTATACAATACTTGTCAATAGTCTTATGGGAGATTTGCTAATCACCACTACTCATTACTACTATACAACATTTGTCAAAACCCAAACGTTGTGCTATAGTCTTCATTCGAAGAAAAGTAGGAGGTAACACGTGACAGCCGACCCTAACAAAGCTAAATATGAAGCAAGACCATGGTTAAAGTTCTATCTAAAAGAGGTGCCGCCTGATGTTGAGATTCCAGAGAAATCGGTAGTGGAAACTTTTGATGAAAGCACAGACAAATGGAAAGATAGGACCGCAATAGTATTCTATGGCAGGAAAATAAGCTACCGCGAGTTAAGAGACCAGGTTGATAGATTAGCTACCGCGCTGCATGACCTGGGAGTCAAAAAAGGTGACAAGGTCGCCCTGCTACTGCTAAACTCCCCGCAGTTCATCATAGCCTATTTCGCAGCCCTAAAAGCTGGGGCTACCTTAACCGCAATCAGCCCTCTCTACGTTAGCCCCGAAATCAAACATCAAATCGAGGACAGCGGGGCTACGACTCTCGTCTGTCAGGATATCCTTTATGATAATGTTGAAAGAGCAGGAGTTGAGCTGGATAGGGTCATCCTGACCAGCATTACTGAGTACTTGCCCGGAACGAAGAAATTCCTAGGCAGCAGTGTCCTCCGGGCAGTATATCAGAAGATGGCAGCACCACCCACCGAGCTTTACGAAAGAGAGGGATTCTACCGGCTTCAGGAATTGATTAAAAAATACCCGCCAAACCCACCGAAAATCGAGTTTGCCATCAGGGATGACCTAGTAACCCTCCCCTATACCGGAGGTACCACGGGGCTACCCAAAGGTGCCATGATAACTCATTACAATCTCACCGCTGCTAGATATCTGGGCGAAAAGTTCTGGGGAGACATCGTCCAAGAAGGCAAAGAGACCATACTAGCATATTTGCCATTCTACCACATCTATGGACAGGCAGTGGTTATGCTGGGTGGTCTATCTCAAGGTTATACTTTGGTGATATTTACCACCCCCGACCTTGACGATATTCTAAACGCCATGGAAAGCTACAAAGCAACTATTTTCTACAGCGTGCCATCATTGTATGAATTTCTCAGAGATTATCATAGAACTGACAGGGTGAATTGGAAGCGTATTAAGGTTCTTATCTCCGGTGCCGATGCACTTCTTGAGGATACTGCTAAAGGCTGGGAGAAACGGACCGGCGCCAAAATCCACGAGGGGTGGGGCATGACTGAGACCAGCTCAGTGGGCATTGTCAGTCCCTACGGAAAACCAAAAATTGGCTCCTTCGGGGTACCTCTGCCCAACACTGTAGCCGGCATAGTTGACCCCGAGAGTACTAAATTCCTCCCCATTGGCGAGATAGGCGAACTTGTAGTCAAAGGGCCGCAAGTAGGCAAGGGATACTGGAAAAAGCCCGAGGAAACCAAGAAGATGTTTGTGGATATCGACGGCGAAACCTGGCTTAGAACCGGTGACCTAGCAAGAATGGACGAAGACGGCTATTTCTACTTCTATGATAGAAAGAGAGATATGATTAAATACAAAGGGCTCGCTGTGTTTGCCCGAGAAGTAGAAGAGGTTTTGGCTGCCCATCCACAGGTTAAAGAGGCAGGAGTTATCGGAGTTCCTGACCCGGAGGTTGGAGAGAAAGTCAAAGCAATAGTTGTTCTTGAAACAGAAGCAAGAGGAAAAGTCTCAGAAGAAGAAGTAATGAAATATTGCGCTGAAAGGCTAGCCCACTATAAATGCCCCAAAATTGTAGAGTTTAGAGGAGAAGTCCCCAAGACAGATGTTGGCAAGGTATCCCGCCGTGAACTGAGAGAGGAGGAGCTCTAAAATGATGCCTTTTTTTGAAGTGGAAGGGTTAACCAAACGCTTCGGTGGGCTGGTTGCTGTCGAAAATGTGAGCTTCAAAATAGAAAGAGATGAAATCGTTGGCCTCATCGGGCCTAATGGTGCCGGGAAGACCACACTCATACGGTGCATACTCGGTATATTGAACCCAGATTCTGGCAAAGTCAGATTTAAAGGCGAAGATATAACCAAACGCCGCCCCTGGGAAATTGTTCAGAAAGGAATAGTGGGGACTTTTCAGGTAGTCAAACCATTCCGTCACTTACCTATCATCGCCAATGTGATGGTAGGATGCCTCTGCCCCCGGATAACAAAGCGAGGCGAATGGGTCAAAAGAGCAGAAGTGAAAGCTCATGATGCGTTAGAGTTTGTCGGTATCGCTGACCTGGCTCTTGAACCAGCGTCTATCTTGTCTCACGGGGATTTAAAACGACTGGAGGTAGCCAGAGCAATTGCCACCGAACCAGAGCTGCTTATCCTCGATGAGCCCTTTGGCGGGTTAAATCCGGCAGAAACAGAGCTAGTAGCTAAATCTATGAAAAGGTTGCACAAAGGAGGAAGATTTGGCAGGCTGCATAGCGAAGGGCCAGCTATGCTTATTATCGAACATAAATTAAGCGAGCTTATGAAGATAGTTGACAGGGTGATTGTGCTGAACTTCGGCGAGGTTATCGCCCAGGGTACCCCTGAAGAAATATCCAAAAACCCCACAGTCATCGAAGCCTACACGGGCAAGGAGGTGCTCATTGCTTGAAGTAAAGAATGTTACCGTCTGTTACGACACAGCAATGGTTTTAGATGAAGCCAACCTGAAGGTTGAGAAAGGTGAATTGGTGGGGCTTGTCGGCCCCAACGGCGCTGGAAAAACCACACTGCTTCGTTCTATAGCCGGATTGATAAATTGGGAGAAGGAAATACTAAAGGGAACAAGACAGGCAGACATAACCTTTAAAGGTAGTGTAGAATTTGAAGGCGAAAACATCGAAAAACTGTCGGCATCTGAAATAGCCAAGAGAGGCCTACTTCTTTGCCCCGAGAGAGGTAGACCATTTGCCGAAATGACAGTCAAGGACAATTTGCTTGCCGGAGCCTTTCTGGTTAAGGATAAGAAGGTAGTCAACGATAGTCTCAACAAGGTCTACGAATTGTTTCCTAGATTGAAGGAGAGGGAGAAGCAAGTGTCAGGTACACTATCCGGCGGTGAACGTCAAATGCTGGCTATTGGCAGAGCGCTGATGCGTAGACCAAAGTTTATGTTAGTTGATGAGCCCTCGAGCGGGCTGGCACCAAGGCTGAAAGAGGACTTATTCAAACGTATAGAGGAGATTTATCACGAACTCGGAGTCACTATACTTTTAGCTGAGCAAGATGTCAGCTTCGCCTTCGACTTATCAGGTAGAAACTACGTCATGTCAAGGGGACACATAATTGCACAGGGAACATCTCAAGAGTTACTCAAAGACGAAACTATCAGGAAGACATATCTGGGCTTATAAAGCGAGACCGTCTACTAATGTAGCGGCAAGGCTTCAGCCTCGCCAGTCCCGACCCTAAAGAGTCGCAACTACACTTTTAATTATTTAGTACAAAGAGGCACCACAGGCTCTACAGGTATGGCGCAAGGACACATTAGCCAACTTGCAGCGGGGGCAGTTACGCTCGATTTTATCTCGTATCCAGACGGCAATCCCCTCAGGCATGAAAAGTAGAATCACTATTACGATAGCTGCAAAGATTAAAAACCGCAACTCAGGTATAACCCGCAAGAACTCCATAAGAGGATAGAGGATATAAACTCCGACAACTGCGCCGTAAATGCTAACAATACCTCCAAATACCGTCCAGATTATCGCCTGGAAAGACAGCATCATGTCCAAGGTTGATGGCCCGGCAATTCTCATGAAATGAGCCAATAAACCGCCAGCAATGCCGGCAAAGAAACCACCTATAGCAAAAGCCATCATCTTATATCGTATAGTGTTGATACCAGTAGCCCGGGCTGCAATCTCGTCCTCACGAATAGCATGGAGGATAATCCCTGTCCTGACCAGGGCACTCTTGGCATCAGTGAGCTTCCACATTATAAACACCGAGATAGTCATAACCACCAGACAAATATAGTAGTCAGCCATCCGAGAATCAGAAAGACGGGTGAGACCAGTAATACCATGTTCGCCGCCGGTAACATCGGGGAAAGCCTTGATGATCCCAAGAACGATAAGAGGAAAGGCTAAAGTGACTAGAGACAGATAAGGCCCTCTTAGCCTCAATGCTGGCAAGCAGGTAACTACACCAGCCATCACAGCAACAAAGGCTCCGATAGGTATCGTCGCCCATGGTTGTAAACCCAAGTATTTGTTCAGCATCGCTGCGGTATAAGCCGCAACCCCAAAGAAAAGAGCATGACCAAAGTTCACCTGGCCGGTATAGCCAGATAAAAAATCCCAGCTAACAGCGAAAATAACGAAAATATTGGTCAAGATAAGGGTACGTAAAATATAAGGCTCTTGTGTAAATAGAGGCATAAGAAAGATGAGGAGAAAGAAGATTAGCGCTATAAGCCTCCCAGGAATCGCCAGCACATCCCCCTGGAAATCCTTAAACAGTCGTCTTAACACTATAATCTCTCCTCTTCAAAAACTACACCAAACAACCCCTCAGGCCTGACCACTAGTATTATCACCATAGCCAGCAAGGCGAATGCCCCCTTAAGAAACGCCCCCATAGGCATCAACAAAACAACTGATGTCTCAACCAATGCAATGATGAAGGCCCCAATAAAGCTCCCCCTGATACTTCCCAACCCACCTAGCACAACAATCGCCATAATCATCACCAGCGGTGATATCCACATATATGGATAAACAACCCATAACGGAGCCACAACGACTCCAGAAACCGCTGCCAGTGCTGT
Source organism: Chloroflexota bacterium (assembly GCA_016865895.1). Lineage (GTDB taxonomy): Bacteria > Chloroflexota > Dehalococcoidia > GIF9 > UBA5629 > VGNY01. The sequence goes on from VGNY01000002.1 coordinate 34,170, forward strand.
TGCTATGCCCATAGTCATCAAAAGTATTCTGGAAACATTTATTCCCATCAAATTTGCGATTTCAGTATCCTGGGCCGTAGCTCTAATGGCTATGCCCAATTTTGTCTTAGTTAAAAGTGCCCATACACAGAGAAGCGCAACTAAAACTATGCCTAACGACAATATCTGTTGATAAGTAATTCTGACACCTAATACTATCATGAATCCTGAGATAAGAGTCGGTGCTTCCCGAAAGTGAGCACCGAAGGCCAAAAGCATGAGCTCCTGAAAAACCATAGCTAATGCAATAGTTATTAATAGTACAATTGCATGATGTTCACGTATGCGGTCAATAAACAATTTGTAGCTCAAAACCCCCACACCAGTGGTGACAACCAAAGACAAAATAATTGAAGAAATGGGGTCTAAACCAAGCTGATAACTGCAAAAAAACATACCGTAGGCTGCCAGCATGAAAAACGCTGTGTGCGCCAGGTTTATCATCCGGGCTACACCGAAAATAAGAGAGAAACCGACAGCTAGCAGGGCATACACCCCTCCTGTCATCAGCGTCTGAATTACAAATAACTGAATCATAGCCTTCCCAAACCGAATTTTATTTTAAAACTTGTTCGTCTTATGGTGACCTCGGGCTATGAAGTAGCCCGAGGTCACCAAATAAACCTTCAACAGTTACTTTTTGAACTGCAAAGTATGAACTATCTCCGAGAACTTGGCTTCCTCATAAGGAACAAGCAATTCCACGGTGCCTACCATAACCAGAATCCACTTATTATCCTTCTGCACACCCAAGGCAAAACCTTTGGCTCCAAACCCAGACAATGTTGTTTCAAACGCTGCCGTGGAGGCTTTAGTGCCATCTGCTAGAGCACTCTCTTTCTCAGAGAGAACTTTGAACCCTGAGCCACCAGCCGCCTCCAGTGATTTCTTGAGTGTTTCGGTGAAAGTAGCACCCTCATCAGCATCAACAAACAACACAGGAACCCGAGCCGGAGCTGCAGCGTAGAACAGGAGAGTTTCGGACGGTTGCTTTGCCCAATCCTTGGGATATTTGACAGAAAAGCCCAAGTCGGCATTGACGTACTCATTCATTGCGGGCTCTACCGGCTTAGTTGGTTCTGGCTTTTCCGCTGGCTTAGCGCCCTTAAACTTATCAATGACTTCCGGCGCTATCTTAAATGGGACAGTGCCTGGATACTCAAATTTCCAGTCGCCGTAGTCGTCAACTGCACCATATTCTTTCTTGGGCCAGACGCCCTTCAGCTCTCCATCCTGCCATTGGGTACCAACTCCAGTGAGACGACCGGGGCCATAGACCAGGTCATGAGGACACTTTGGTGGACATGGTGATGAGCCTACCGGATAATATTCACTAGTTCCAGCAGTACCCGTGTATACCCGCTTTTCAATGACGGGAACAAGGACATCAGAATCCAGGGTCTGCGCCTCTTCAAAGTTTAGTTTCGCGGTGAGAAGTGCATCATAGGTAGCCGCGGTATATGTTGGAAATTGGCCAGTACGTTTCTCAAACTCATCGAAGAAAGGGATGGTCTTCTCAGTTATGGACACACCTTTAGCATATGTATTCAGGAAAATCTCATAGTTGCCTTTACCGCCAGTGGCCTCCCAGAAGCCTTTCTTCTGCCCCTCAACAATGATACCTACTGAGACAGCCGGTATCTTAAGTTCGCCGCGTTGCTTGGCATATGTGACGCCGACCGGGCCAGAGAAGGTGGTAAAGATAATATGAGGTTCCTTGGCGGCAATAGCAGTCAGCTCAGCAGTGACATCTGTGGCTGTATCCGAAGGTCTCCAGACACCGACTACTTCCATACCCATCGCCGGTATCCGTGCCTGGGCAACCGCTACCATCGCTTCGGTCCATTCCAGTTTTTCAGCAATTATAGCCACCTTCGGCTTCTCTATACCTAGTTCCTGCTTCAAGACACCAGCGACCATTGCTAGCATCTTGAAGTCGCTCGTAACCAAGAATATCTCATTATATGGGGTGACCTTGAAGAAGTACTTGTAGCGGTCATAATCGTCGGCTACTCGTTTCTGGAGCGCCACGGTGGCAGCACCACAATTGAGGAAAATCTTTTTGTAGTCCATAGCTACATCTGACATCGGAAACACAGCTTCTGTCCTGAAGCCGCCCATAAGCAAGTCCACCTTATCCACGGTGATGGCTCGCTCCACTGCAGATGCGGCACCAGCTACGTCAAGGATTTCATTGCTGTCCACCTTGACCAACTTAATAGTGTAGTTTTTATCGCCTATTTTCACGCCGCCGGCTTTATTAATTTCTTCGGCTGCCATGGTAGCACCCATCCAGTGGTGCTCACCCTGCATAAACTGCATTGGACCCACGACTGCAACCTTGATAACATTTTCTTCCTTAGCTTTAGGAGCGCAAGCTGGAATAGCTAACGCCACCAGCAAAAGACACGTAAGAAATAGGAAAAGATACTTTCTCATTTACCGATTAACCTCCTTCGTTGTTAGGTATAGCTTTCGACTACTGGCAGGCACTCATCGACCCCTATTTGCCCCCCACTGTGCTAATCTTTAATCTCTTAATGCATCACCCCCTTCCAGTGTTTTTATTTTGCACAGATGTCCTGCTGGTTCACCACAAGCTTCAACAGAACAAGACCGAATGCACCAAAACCTTATCATTATAACACAGCAGTCAATACTTTCAGGTTTAGAGTCCTAATTCAGCAGCTATTTTTTCTCGGTGTGAGTCAACATCTCCAGCAGTAAACTCCGCTGCTTTGACACGACGGTAGTATAGTCCTATATCGTGGTCCCAGGTAAAGCCAATAGCTCCGTGTGCCGTAATTCCATCAATGCAAATCTTCTCATAAGCCTCACTTGCCTTAGCTTTGGCTACGGAAATCTGCAGCTGAGACGGTTTGCCTTCGCTTATGCCGCAGGCCGCCTGGTAAACAAGATATTGAATCGCTTCCACATCTATAAGCATATCAGCCAGTTTTTGCTGGACTGCCTGGAAAGACCCAATAGGTCGGTCGAACTGAATCCGCTCCTTGGCGTAGGCGCTAGTCATATCAAGGACAGCCTGACAAGCGCCTGCAATCTCAGCACATTTCAAGACAGCGGCTCTTTGCAAAATAAAGTCCACTACTTCCCATCCTTTGCCTGCATCTCCCAAGATGTCATTCTTGGATACCTTAACTTTATCGAAAATCACCTGGAACTGCCTGTCTCCTGCCATAGTGGGTATTTTTTCTATTCTAAGCGCTGGAGATTTGGCATCAACTATGAATATTGTGATACCTGTCTGAGGTGTTTTGCCTTTGCCCGACCTCGCTACGACGAGGATGTAATTGGCTACATGGGTATCGGAGACAAAAATTTTCTCACCTTCCAGCACATAATCATCACCATCTGAGTGAGCGCTGAGGCTTATCTCCGAAGCTTCATAACTAGCTGATGGTTCCATCAAAGCCAAAGTCCAAATAGTCTCACCCCTAGCTATTTGGGGCAAGAACTTAGATTTCTGTTCAGTTGTGCCGAATTCCAAAATGGGTAAGGCGCAGAGGGCAATAGTGGAAAAGAAAGGGCTTGGTACGATGTTTCTTCCCATCTCCTCCATCAAAACTACCAGATCAACAAAATTGGCTTCCGTTCCACCATGCTCCTCTGGGAGGACAAGCCCCATCCACCCCAGTTCCGCCATGCTACGCCACATCTTAGGGTCATAACCCTTTTCGTCTTTATCCAGCTCTCTTACTTTAGACTTGGGACATTCGTTAGCCAGAAAATCTCTTGCCATGGTCCGGAGCATTTCTTGTTCTTCTGTAAAACCAAAGTCCACAGCAGCCTCCTAGAAAATTTACTCCTTTTGTCACCCTGAACGGAGTGAAGGGTCTAGATTCTTCGCTTCGCTCAGAATGACAGCAGCATGTTGTTAAACAATCTCCATGAAAGCCTTTAGTATGATTTGGGCAAACCTAATCTAAACTGGGCTATAATGCTTTTCTCTACCTCGGCAGTACCAGCAGCAATCATATTACCAGGGAAGCCAAGATAGGCACCCTGAATGGCCCCATTTAGCCTGGCCCATTTTGAATCCGGATCAACTTGAGAGTAGACTCCTAATATCTCTGCTCCGGAAATAGCTAAACGCCTAAGGACGTCATCGCCCATAATCTTATTCCTCGAGGATTCATAGGCGGGTATTGCACCCTGAGTCACCCTCCAAGTAAACTGGTAGGCAAACAGTTTAACTACCTCCACGTCTATAGCCATCTCAGCCAACCTGTGGCGGACAGCAGGGATTTGGTTCAAAGACTTACCTTCGCGCTGAGTCTTTTTGGCATAATCAACCAGGATTTCCAACAATCTCTTGGAACTTCCATATGCTAGTGGTGCCACACTGCGTCTCTCGAATGCAAGCGCCTGCATCAGATGATACCATCCCTTATTCTCCTCACCAACCAGATTGGATGCCAGAACCCTAACATTATCAAAAAATACCTCATTAAAGTGATGCCGACCATAATAGTTTAATATGGGGTTAACTGTGACTCCCGGACTCTTCATGTCCACAATGAAAAGGCTGAGCCCGCGGTGTTTCTTTGCAGCAGTGGCATCCGTTCTGGTCAAGAGCCAGCACCATCGTGAATGCTGGGCCTTGCTAGTCCATACTTTTTGGCCATTAATAACGTAATGCTCTCCATCTCTTACAGCTCGGGTTTGCAGGTTAGCAAGGTCAGAACCTGCGTTGGGCTCACTATAGCCCGTGCACCAGACACCATCTCGTTCCCCAGCGGCAATAAGTGGCAGGTATTTCCTCTTTTGTTCCTCCGTGCCGAATAGCATAAGGCAGGGCCCGACCCATTGCGTGCCACTTATACCCATCCACGCCCCTGGTATTCCCCAATATGCTATCTCCATCTCATACACTGTTTGTTCCATTAAAGAAGCACCCTGACCCCCATATTCCTTCGGCCAGCTCATAACCAGCCATCCCTTCTGAGCTAGCTTCTTAGACATGGATATTTCAAATTCAAAGTCTCTGTATTCCTGGTCAATCAGATGAGTGCCAACAAAATCCTCAGGCAACTCTTTTTTGGCGAATTTGGCAATGTCCTCTATCAGAGTTTTCTCTTTTTCACCAAGTTTGAAATCCATTCTCAGCCTCCGAACTTAGTTTGTTAGAACATAGCTCGTACTTTTACGTGTTATGTCAAGCGTGACAAATACAAACAAGGTGAACCTCTACCTAAATAAAAGCTCAACACCTGGTAACAACTATAACAGACAGGCATTTATGTAGATAGCGACTTTATCGACTACAGGCTATTCAATTGGCACCGCAAGCCACACTTCATAAATCCGACCGAGCTATTACTTCGGTGGGTGCGATGGATAAGGATTTACCAATCCCTTGGCCAGAGTTACGGGCATGATTTTGAGTAGCTCATCCAGCGTCCAAGTTCCGTCTTTATTAATCCAGCTTCGTACTTCGGGTTCAGCATAAATGCCTATTCTGCCACCACCGACCCAGAATGTACAACCATTTATGTTCGCTGCCTCATCAGTACACAAGTATACAACCAGAGGCGCTATCATCTCAGGAGTCATCTCCTCCAGGTCGTCTAGTGTTATCGAACCTCCTACAGGACGTAGCCCTTCTGCTTTAGCTTTTTCCCAGGCAGCTTTCAGCTCCGGCGTTAGAGTTAACCTAGTTCCAGCATTAGGACGAATGGCATTGCAAGTCACGCCATATCTGCCCATATCTCTGGCTACTGTCCTGGTGAAACCGACAATCCCCTCTTTAGCAGCGCTATAGTTGGCCTGCCCCATATTACCAAGTCCAGCTGTAGATGAGGTATTTATTATTCGCCCACTTCTCTGTTGTCTAAAATAGACACAAGCTGGCTTGGTACAATGGAAATGGCCATATAGGTGAACCTTCATGACCAAGTCCCATTCTTCTTCGCTCATATTGAAAATCATGCGGTCCCTGAGAATACCAGCATTGTTAACTAAAATGTCGATTCGGCCAAAATTATCAATCGCTGTCTTGATTACGCTTTCACCACCTTCTGGAGTGGCTACGGAGTCATAGCTAGCGACAGCTTCTCCACCAAGCTTCTTAATCTCCTGAACTACCTCTTCAGCCGGAGTTGCAGAGGCACCGGTACCATCCCCTGCCCCACCAACGTCATTAACCACCACTTTTGCACCTTCAGCAGCCAGGGCTAATGCCTCACCCCACCCAATGCCACGCCCAGCACCAGTAACTACAGCTACCTTGCCTTCCAGCCGTTTTGGCATTTCAGCCTCCTAGAATTGATAAGTTGCCGACCACAAATAGCGCTATGTCCGTCAACTGTCAAACTACATTACGCTAGAACGGCAAAATTTACATGTACATGCCAGAAGAAACGTTCAGCGTCTGGCCAGTAATAAAGGCAGCATCATCCGAAGCTAGAAACAGAACAGGCTTGGCCGCATCTTCAGGTGTCATCGGTTTAACCTGCAAAAGAACCATATCCCTGACCTTCTTGGGTATCCCAACCAGTTCTCCACCCACTTCTTCTTGCTGCGCCTCTTTTTCTCTAGTCAACCGAGTATCAACGAAACCATAAGCAACGACATTACAGGTGATGCCAAATCTTCCCCATTCCCTGGCTACGGTTTTGGTGAGACCGATGAGACCTGCTTTAGCAGCAGCATAGTTTATCTGCCCCACATTGCCCATTAGTCCAGCCACCGAGGCCACGTTGATTATTCTGCCGTTATGTCCTTCCTTCATCATATATTGTGAAGCAGCTCTAATGCAGTTAAAGGTTCCTTTAAGGCTAATATCAACACATAAATCCCATTGGGCATCAGTCATCTTATGTATTAAGGCATCACGGGTAAGTCCGGCATTATTGACCAGGATATCAATCTTGCCGAATTTCTGTGCCGCCATGTCCATCACCTTCTGGCAATCCTCCAGCTTGGTCACATCGCCAGCATAAGCTTCAGCCTTGCCTCCAGCAGCTTTTATCTTCTTAACCACTTCCTTCAGTGGGGCTTCATCAATATCGCTCACCAAAACAGCCGCACCCTCCTTGGCAAACAGTAGGGCATCAGCCTCACCTATACCCCGTGCTGCCCCAGTAATAACAGCTACTTTTCCATCTAGTTTTCCCATTGTCTATCTTTTTACCTCCTTGTGTTAGTTTGACTTTGATTAATCCCACAAGTCGCCGCTCTTTATTTCAGCACTCAAGGGAAATCGCTTCCTAGATGCCTGTCCAGACCAGTATGCTTTGCCTATTTCTTACCCCGTGATGGTAAGGCAACCAAGGCTGCACCAGGTGTCGTTTTATCTCCTTTTCCATTCTCCACCCAAATCTCGCACTCAACAAGATGCTCACCACTTTCCTCATATTTCTTGGTCACCTTGCCCTTGCACCACCATGTTTCACCGTCATGTGGCTCTTCCATGGTTTTCATCTTCCGTGGGTAGTCCATGCCACGATACTGGCATGACAACTTTTTGAGCACCCCCTGCTCACCAATCCAGTCAGTCATCAGTTGGCCTAGCCAGGCACGTTTAAGAGCACCATGCACGATAGGAGCACCCACACCCATAGCTTTGGCAAAATCGTCTTCGTAATGCAAAGGGTTAAAATCTCCCGAGGCCCCCGCCCATTGAACTAACATCCGCGATGTAGCAATTTTAGCCACCGGGGTTATTTCGGTTCCTGCATCAACGTCTTCATAATAAAGTTGTTTAGCCATATCTCCTCCTCAATTTGAAATAGTCACAAGATGGCTTAAAACTGGATCAAAGTGGAACGGCTCTTCAGCGCCACCTTTTTCTTCTGGTTAACAAAAGTGGTCTCGACTGTGGTGAACATAGTCTTACCCATTTTTGTTTCTCGCTCAGTTATGCTAGCAATCTTAGTCGTAGCAGTTAGCACATCTCCAGCGCCGATAGGCTCAAGAAATTCAAATTCAACACCGCCATCGAGGAGCCGAGTTGGCGCCCCAGCTTTAATAAGCGAATCAACGAGTTTGAAGACAGAAATCCCACCTTTGATTGGCCAGCCGGTGAAGCCTGGAGGGCAAATCAACCTGCCATATTTGTTTTTACTGGCATTCTCTATATCGTTGAATAAAGGATTGGGGTCGCCTATAGCCTGTGCATACCTCTGGATTGCCCCTTCTTCAACCTTGAAAGTAATTGGCTCTCCAGAAACACCTATTAGTTTTTTCAACTCATCTGTAATTATGGACCCTTCAGCCATAGCTTACCTCCTAAAAGTTTAGTTTTTTTATTACAGCCCTACGATAGCGACACTGACAATATTCATCGCCGGGAAGCCGCCCATATTATGGGTGAGACCCAGTTTGGGATTCTTTAGCTGGCGCTCTGGCAGCTGAGCTTTACCCTGCAACTGTTTGTACATTTCGTATAGCATTCTTAAACCAGAGGCACCAATCGGATGACCAAAACATTTCAACCCACCATCAGGCTGAATAGGTTGCTCGCCGTCAAGATTGAAACGGCCAGCCTCAATGTCTTCTTTAACCTTCCCTCTGGGACTGAACTGCAAATCCTCCATTGTCACTGCTTCAGTAATTGAAAAACAGTCGTGCACCTCAGCCATACTTATTTCCTTGCGCGGATTCTTAATACCAGCCTCTTTATAAGCCAGTACTCCAGCACGGTATCCAGTCTCAACATGAGCACCATCCCACTTGGTATACATCAGCTCCTCACCCGAGCTCAAGGCTATTTGGAGAGCCTTAACGTACACAGGGTCAGGCCTGAATTTCTTAGCCATATCAGCTCGAGTAACAATAGCCGCCGCTGAACCATCACTGACTCCACAGCAATCGAAAAGCCCCAGCGGCCAGGCGATGATAGGGGCATTAACCACCTGCTCTTCGGTCACTTCGCGGCGCAGGTGTGCCTTCGGATTCCTGGCTCCATTGTAATGACTTTTTGCTGATACTTTAGCCAGCATCTTTTTGCCCTCATCTGGGCTAAGTCCATACACAGCAAAATATCTCGTAGCCATCATGGCAAAAGCCCCGGGAGCGGTCACTTTAGGCATGAGAAGTGCATTTTTTGTTCCCATAAGACCAGGACCACTGGGAAGACCACCATACCCGGTATCCTTGAGCTTTTCTACCCCCACAGCCAACACAATATCGTAAGCTCCCGAAGCCACTGCATAACAGGCACCCCTGAAAGCTTCTGTAGCAGTCGCACAGAAATTTTCTGTTCTTGTGACCGGGATAAAAGGCAACTTAAGCGTTAATGCCAAAGCCGTGGCCCCCTTACCTACACTCTGTTCCTCAAAATGCACACCAAACCATGCTGCCTGAAGGTCTTTTTTCTCTACCCCTGCATCTTCAATACATTCTTGAAATGCGTCAACCATCAAGTCCTCAGCGCTTTTATCCCACAGCTCCCCAAACTTGGTACAACCCATCCCTATAATAGCTACCTTGTCTTTAATACCTTCTGCCATTTTTGTTCCTCCGTAGTTATTTATTTTTATAGTATTAGGTGCGCACCGGCGTTGCCTTCCAAGAATAGCCGTAAACACCAGTGGGTTCATCCAAATATCTTCTGCGGAAGGTCATTTCCACTGGCATACCTACCTTAACTGAGTCGAGGTCACAATCCGTAAAGTCAAACCAGAATCTGCCTCCTCCTTCAAAATCCACGAATCCGTATATTGACGGTGGGTCAATACTTGCAGCCAAATTATCACCAGTGTAAGTAAACACAGTGCCCTTTTTATCGGAAAAACGATAGTCTTCCATCTGGTCAACGGCTCCGCAATCAGGATTTACACACACTCTCTGGGGTGGGTATTGTGGTGTGCCACACTCTTTACACCTAGTTCCACAAAGCGACAGAATCGCTTTCCGCTCTCTGAACAGTGCAGACATGGGAGTGCGAATACCTATCTCACCACGCATGCCTATCTCCATTGGAGCCAGGTTGCGGAAGGCAAGATACTTCTCATAGCTAGCGAGTTCCTTTTTTAAAGCCAAGTGCTTCTTCACCCCACGTCTATCTCCAACCTTTTTAATGTTTTCAGTCACCTGGAAGAACAAGGCATCGCTGCCATTGCCAAAGCTGGCGACCAAAATCTTGTCTCCAGGCTTGGCATCTTCAAGTGCAGCCACTAATATCATCAAAGGCGAAACCGCACCCGTATCACCCACCTTATCCAACAACGTATCTTGAATCTGGCTCGGCTCAGCACCCAGTCGTTTAATTATAGCGGCATGTTCTCTAGCATAAATGCCAGGAAATGCAATTTTGGCAAAGTCCTTAATGTTCAAGTTATATTTCTTCAGCAGTCCTGAAATTGCTTCGGGTATCATTTTTGCATAGCCCTCGTCGCGGATAAACCTGTCTTCCCAGGCGTGTTCAAATTCTTCGCCAGTTGCCTTCCAGCGGTCAGGAAAATCATACGAAACTGAATTGAAACCCTCAAAAGTAGCAATCACCTCTTCATCTCCCAACAGAATTGCTGCGGCACCATCGCCATAAAGATGTTCCTGTGGTCCACCGGGCTTGCTTAACCGACAGTCAGAAACACAGACCAGAATATTGCTTGAAGACCCTCCTTTTACAGCATCACAAGCAGAAATGATAGCACCTGTGCCCGCTTTGGTAGAACCAATGAAGTCAGCAGTCCTTATATTAGGTTGAAGGTCGAGAGAAACAGCTACTATTGCCGAATTCTGCCTCAGCATATATGGCTGACTGGTGGTAGCAAGAAATAAGCCGTCTATCTCTTCTCGCTTCAAGCCGTCTATGCAGTCAATCCCAGCAGCTACCGCCATGCTCAGCGTATCTTCATCATGATTGGCAACTGACTTCTCACCCGGCGTGGGAAATGTTCCCAGAAAACCTACTGCTCCGAAGATAGTATTGTGGTTCATTCGATAACGTGGAATGTAAGCTCCATATGACTTAATACCTACCATTAGTTAACCTCCTGATGTCAGCGTTTTTAGGGCCGAATGGAATATAACACAGACTTTAATCTCTGTCAAACTTTTGTACTCGTCCAGTACATTAGTGACACATTAGTTTTGATTCTGAGACCAGAAGGATAGGCTTCCATCTCTGCTTATTTTACCTTCTCTCTTGATGGGAGAGGTCTAGGGTGAGGGTGAAGCCCTATTGTGACCCCTCACTCTAACTCTCTCCCGCCAGGGGCGAGAGAATAAGAAAGTAATTGCTTTTCATCTCTTGAAACGTCTAACATCGGTGTAACCCATCTATCTGAACGAGTTCAACTTTGGCAATAGCTTTTCTGAGACAAATCACGCAAATAAATTTTGACTCGCTGACAAATACCGCTGCGTACATAAGTGCTGGTAAAAAATTGAAAACAGCGTTAGCCTGCGGTGCTTGACAAATAAGACCGGCCGCTTTACAATGTGCACAAAATAATTGTGTACAAATTATAGGAGTGCCAGCTATGTACGACGCTAGAAAACATATCTGCTTCAACCTTGGTCGTGTGATGCGACGTGTATACGACTACTACGAGAAGCGACTATCGCCATTCGGCCTGACTCCCCCACAGTACTTTGTATTCAACGCTTTATGGATGGGCGACGGCATCACTATCGGTGAGCTTGGAGACAGAGTTTCCCTCGACAGTTCGACACTTACCGGCATTATCGACAGGATGGAGAAGAATGACTATGTAGAACGTAAGCCAAACCCAGATGATAGAAGGTCAGCATTAGTATTCCTCACTGAAAAAGCAAAAGAACTGGGGCCTAGTATTTTGGAGTTCGCTGATGAGTTAGACACGACCTTAAAACAGCCATTCTCCAAAAAAGACATGGCTACCTTTGAAAAGGTTCTCAGGGCTTTAGGTGAAACAAGCACTTAAGAACAGATAGCGCACAATAGTTTTGTAGTAATTCGGCAGACTCAACAAGCAAAAAGGAGAACAATGAAAAGAACTAAATTGTGCGAATTGTTAGGAATCGAGCACCCTATCATCCTGGGCGCGATGGGAGGTATCTCCACTGGCAAATTGGCCGCATCTGTATCCAACGCAGGTGCGCTCGGCTCAGTAGCCACAGCCTTTATTTCTATTGAAGAAGCTCGACGTGAAATTCAAGAATGCAAGCGCTTTACTAACAAACCATTTGCGGTCAATTGCCCGCTTTTCAGACCAGATGTCAACGAAATGCTGGATATCATAATTGAAGAGGGCGTTAGTATAATATCAACGTCGGCAGGCAGCCCAGATAGATGGGCAGAAAAAATCAAAGGCTTAGGAGCAAAATGGCTGCATGTAGTATCTAATGTAAGAGGAGCAGTAAGAGCAGCCGCTACCGGGGTAGATGTAGTCATCGCTGAAGGTACCGAATCAGGTGGAATCGCCTCCAGAGACGAGGTCACCACCATGGTACTAATACCCCAAGTTGTCGACGCGGTGAAAGTGCCGGTCGTGGCAGCAGGTGGTATAGCTGATGCTCGAGGTTTCCTAGCTGCCCTGGCTTTGGGTGCCCAAGGAGTGCAGATAGGTACCGCTTTCTTGACTACCAAAGAATGCGACCGAATAAGCGATACTTACAAACAGGTGCTTCTCAACGCCTCAGACACCGCCACCGGGCTAGCTACTCGCAAAGCGTACCCTGTAAGGATAATTAAGAACAAACTCTTCGACACTCTTCAGCATCTGGATGAAGAAGGTAAGTCGCGAGAGGAAATACAAATGATGCTGGCTCCAAAGATGATTAACCTGTCCCAGGAGAACGACCCTGAAAACGGGTTGTATGTTACAGGGCAAGTGGCAGGACTAATCCATGAGATAAAGACGGTGAAGGAACTGATTGAAGGCATCGTCACAGAATCTGAGAAGCTTTATCATAGTCTGGCAGGTTAGGTCTCTTGTAAGGCACAGTCACGCGACCCTATATATAAAGGTAAGGAAAAAAGGAGGAAATTAAAATGTCCAAGCCCAGAAAGCAAAAGGGGAAAACTGATATAGCCGAGCGAGAGATTTATCAGCATTTTATGGCCTGGCTCAAGCAGACATGGTGGGGATTACCCGAGACAGATTATACACTGCCTTTGATAAGAGCCCAGTACACTCCAGAAGAAGCATCTATCCTTACCGGTATGCCATTTTCGGGCAAAAGCCTCGAGGAACTGGCTGAAATAAAACAGAAAGACCCTGCCGAACTACGCAACCGTCTTGATGCAATGGCAAGAAAGGGCCTCGTTTTCCGCACAGTGAGAGGGGACACCGTACGCTACAGACTTAATGACTTCTTCTTCATCGGGCGCACAGCCTTCTGGCCCGGTCACAGAGACAAGTTAAGCAAAACCTTGGCACCACTGCACAATCAGCATTACTACCATGGCGGTTTTGAACAGTACAAGCATACACAAGCAAAAGGACTGCGAGTGCTACCCATTCAAGAAACAATCGAGGACACCAAACAGGTCTTGCCTTACGAAGAGGTAATCAAAGTGCTGGATTCCCAAGATTATTTTGTGGTCACCATTTGTCCTTGTAAGCACCGTAAAAATCTTGACCCTGACTTCCCCAACTGTGAGTATCCCACCGAGGTCTGTCTTCATTTCGGCACGCTCGGCCACTATATCGTGGAAAATGGTATGGGTCGCGAGATAACACAGCAGGAAACCGAAGACATACTACGCCAGTGCGCTGAAGTCGGATTAGTTCATGCAATAGATAACCAACAGGAGAGACCAGACACCATCTGCAATTGCTGCAAGTGCTGCTGCATATGGTTCGAGGCATTCCATAAGCTGAAGCATTCTATGAGCCTGACCCCGTCCAACTACCACATCCACACCAACTCGCAGACCTGCATCGGCTGCGGCTTATGCGTCAAGCGCTGCCCTATGGAATCGCTCCACCTGGAAGATTTTCCAGAAGCTAGAGGTAGGGTCACGATAGTGACTGAAGGGAAAGAACTGAAGAATAAAACTGGCAAAGTATCCGCAGCCAATATTGACTTCTGCATCGGCTGCGGCGTGTGTGCCTACAAATGCCCTACAAAGTCGCTGGTGCTGGAACGCCGTGAGGTTACCCATCATCCGCCTATGACCGGACGGGATTATATTATGCAGTACATGAGCGACTTGCAGGCTGCCAAAACACAGCTTTGACACCAAAACCTTGACAACCGAATACCACAAGCGTACCATCAATCCCTAATATAATAGGTCAAGGTTTAAAAAAGCTTCCCGCTACATGAAAAGGGGGATGTCGCCTCGGAGGAGAAACTATGAACATCGGCAGTCTGCTCGAGGATAATATCAAGAGGTTTGGTGAATATGAAAGCGTCTACTTTGAAGGGAAATGGTACACCAATACTGAGGCAAACCGCAATGCTAACCGTTTAGGCAACGCATTGAAAGCTCTGGGCATTAGCAAAGGAGACCGAGTAGCAATACAGATGCCCAATAGCCCACCTGTGTTCTCATCATTTCCGGGCATATACAAGATAGGTGGCATCGTGGTCCCATTGAACCCGCTATTGCGGCCTGACCAAGCTGCCTATATATACCGTGACTGTGGAGCAAAAGCCATCCTTACTAGCTCAGATTATTTGGGCTGGATTCTAGAGGCACAGAAGCATGCTCCAGACTTGAAACATATCATTCTAACAGATAAAGATGATGTTCCTGGCACTGTATCCTACCGTGAGTTGATGTCAAGTAGCTCAGACGAATTAGTGATAGAAGAGACCGCCAATGATGACATTGCCGCCCTAATATATACCGCTGGCACCACAGGGCAGCCTAAAGGTGTAATGCATACCCACTTTTCTCTCTACACCAACGCCTTGTCATTCTACGAATACATTATGGTTCGACGCTCCGTGACATTGTGTTTGACTAGCCGCGCTCTAAACCCCAAAACACTCCAATTCAATGAAGTCTTCCAACAAGTTTCCGGAGTCAATAGAGCGACAGTTAGCCTCGGCGTGCTACCTTTATCGCATTCCTACGGCATCGCCTTCAGCAATACAGGTTCCTTCTTTGGGGGGAAAGCAGTTGTTCTTAGATGGTGGAACGTTGAGGAGGCACTGAAGGCCATACAGACCTTCCGGATTACTCACATAGCTGCAGTGCCTACCATGTACATCCAGATGCTGGAGTTCCCTGACCTGGACAAGTACGACCTAAGCTCACTCGAGGACTGCAATTCCGGTGGAGCAGCACTCCCTGTCGAAGTGGCCTTGAAATGGAAGCAAAAGGTAGGAGTTGATATAAGAGAAGGCTGGGGGTTAACCGAGTCTGGGGCTACTACCACAGGACAGCCGGCTGACCTCCCACCTAAATATGGCTCCGTAGGTAAATGCTTGCTGAAATGCAATACCATAAAAGTCTTTGATGAAAAAGACAACGAGCTCCCGCCAGGACAGCGTGGCGAAATTGTGGTCAAAGGTCCTACATTAATGAAAGGTTACTGGAACCAGCCTGAGGATACAGCACAGACCATCAGGAATGGCTGGCTCTACACTGGCGATATAGGCTATCTGGATGAAGAAGGCTACCTTTATATCACCGACCGCAAAAAGGACATAATCATCCGGGGAGGAGAAAATGTGTCACCTCGAGAAGTAGAGGAGGTCCTTTACCAGCATCCTAAGGTGCTCGAAGCCGGAGTTATCGGCATCCCTGATAAGGTGTATGGTGAAGAGATAAAGGCTTTCGTGACTCTCAAACAGGGAGAGGAAGCTAGCGAAGATGAAATCATTACTTTTTGCAAGGAACGCTTGCCCACCTTTAAGACACCAAAGAAAGTACAATTCCTAGAATCTTTGCCCAAGAACCTTCTGGGCAAAGTACTAAGAGCAGAATTACGCAATCTGGGTTAATCTAGACCAAGGCTTGTCAAAACATTGAGCCGCTAATAGCCCCTTTCCGTCCCAATACTTCCTTGTAGGTGTCCCTCTGGACGATATATTTCATAATCTCCGACGTTCCTGAAGCAATCCTTCCCAACCTCACAAACCGCACATAAGACTCTATGGGATATTTATTCGTATAACCAATCCCTCCCAGCACTTGAAGAGCTGTATCAGCAATCTGATACCCCAATTCCCCAGCCAGATACTTTGCCTCGGCAATCTCCTTCATGGCCTTGGGACCATATTTATCCACCAGTCTGCATCCCCTCAGAATCATGGCGGAAATAGCATCTCTTTTTATAATCATATCAGCCACCATGTTATAAACCGTGGGAATTCGACTCAAGGTGACACCAAAAGCCTCGCGTTCAAGAGAATATTTGATAGCCTCATCTAAGCAGCGCCTGGCTCCGCCAAGCGCCCCTGCAGCAGTGCTCAACCTCTCCCATATTAAAATAGTATCCAGGACACCCCTCCCATCCCCCTCCTTGCCCAGAATACTTTCCTTCGGAACCTTGATGCCCTTCATAATCGAATGGGATACACCAGCACCGTGATAGCCCATCATTCTGAACTTTTCTACAACCTCTATCCCCATCTCCCGGTCAATTAAAAAGGCAGAAAGCCCACCTTTCAGGGCTGGTTTATTTGTGTCGGTAATGGCAAAGGTGACAAAGAAGTCTGCGCCTAAGCCTCCAACTTGAAAGCGTTTCTCACCGGCAACAGTATAGAAATCCTTATCTAATACCGCTTTAGTCTTATAACTATTGATATCAGAGCCGGCTCCAGGTTCTGTCATAGCAATAGCTGCCACTTTCATACCCTGTGATATGGGGATAACGTAATCCTTCTTTTGTTTCTCTGTTCCATACTTGCAGATAGCAATACCGACCCACCCTGTAGAACACCCGGGGCAGCTTAGAGCAGGACCAACATAGGCTAACTCCTCGCTCTTTATGACTTCATAAACAAGTCCGCGGTTTTTGCCCCCATATTTTTCCGGCAGGCACATTCCAAAATAGCCTTTCTTCCCTAAAATCCTGACCAGCTCAGTGGGAAAATCTATCTCGTCTCTTTCCTGTTTTTCTGCCAGACCCAATGGAACTATTTCTTTCTTGAGGAACTCCCTGAACTCTCTCCTGAAATCCAACTCTTCTTGGGTCATCAATATATCCGGCATCTCAAAACCTCCTTTCGCTCACTAGAATTCTACGCTTTAATGATTTTTATGGCATTCCTAGGGCACAGGTCTACACATGAATCACACGCGTAACAGGCTTCTATTTTAGCCACCTTTACACTGTCATCTTCTTGACCGAAGACTTTAACAGGACAAAAATCCACGCACAGGCCACAGCCATCACATAGTGTTTGATCGAGCCTGATAGCAAGGACAGTTTCCAGTGACATCTCGTCATACTTGGAGCCAAAATAAAGATGAAACAATTTTAAGCAAACTCCTAAATTGAGTCAAGGAGGACTTGTGCGGTTGTTAAAAAAAATTCAAAAGTGGACTGTATAAACTTGAAAACTGGACTGTTAAAGGCTGAAAAGTGGACTCTGGTACATTCCTCCAAAAAGGGAGGAGTCGAATGGACCAGGTTCACAAACGGTTGACTACTGAGCAAGTAAAAGTGTTGTTGAAAGGGTACTGCCAGGGATTGTTAGACAG
>VGNY01000003.1 GCA_016865895.1 Chloroflexota bacterium
CGGCCGGAGTTTCTATCCGATGTATTCTGGGAGAGAATCGTTCGAACCAGCACCGAAATCGGACTCTGCCGCGGCTGCCATTCACGCTTACCATACTCCGCACTCAGTAGCTTGAGAATTTGTCCAACGCTCAGTCTAACCATCTCACAATTATTATAACAAGCTTAGCCTCATTCCCTCTCCCTCGACGGAAGAGGGCTAGGGTGAGGGTGGGACACAATAACCCATTTGGTGCTATAATTATCTCACTAAACCATGATGGGGTGACTAATGGATGAACTGAAAGTTTTCACCGGCAACGCTCACCCAGTTCTAGCCCAGGCTATATGTGAATATCTGAGCATACCTCTGGGTAAAGCTGAGGTCTTCGAATTCCGCAACGAGAATATCTTCGTCCGCATCCTGGAAAACGTCCGTGAACGAGACGTCTTTGTTGTTCAGCCATTATCCTCGCCGGTCAACAAGAACTTAGTAGAACTCCTTATAATGATTGATGCCTTTAAGCGGGCCTCTGCCGGTAGAATCACCGCCGTCATCCCCTACTACGCCTACGGCCGCACCGACAAAAAAGACCAGCCCCGAGTGCCTATCACTGCCAGGCTAATAGCTGACCTACTTACCACCGCTGGCGCCAACCGCCTGCTAACCATAGACCTCCACGCTGCCCAAATTCAGGGCTTTTTCAACATACCGGTTGATGAACTCACCGCTCTGTTTATCCTTAGCGATTACTGGAAACAGAAAGCACTGGATAACCTGGTAGTCGTCGCCACCGACATCGGCATATCAGCGCACGCCCGTGACATGGCAGCCAAGCTTAACGCCCCGCTGGCTATCATCGAAAAGAGGCGAGTAGGTAATGTTGACACCACTGAAACCCTCGACATTATCGGTCAGGTGGAAGGTATGCGTGCCTTAACCATAGACGATGAAATTGATACCGCCGGCTCTCTGGTCGGCGCTGTGAACACTCTATTAGAGCACGGCGCTACCGAAGTCTACGCCTCCTGCACCCATCCTGTGTTCTCAGGTCCAGCTAAAGAACGAATAGATAAGTCACAAGTTAAAGAAGTAGTCGTCACCGATAGCCTCCCCGTTGGCAAAGACAAGATGCTGGACAAAATCACCGTCCTGCCCATAGCTCCGCTCCTCGGCGAAGCCATACACCGCATCCACACCGGCCTATCTATAGGCGCCATGTTCGAGTAGAAAAATTATGCTTAAGTGGCTCGGTAGCCTTGTTGATTCCAACGAAAAAGAACTGAAACGTCTTGAGCCTATTGTAGACGAGATAAACTCGCTTGAGCCTAATTTCCAGAAACTCAGCGACGCTGAACTCCGCGCTAAGACCGATGAGTTCAAAGCCCGTCTAAAAAATGGCGAGACGCTGGATGATATACTGCCTGAAGCCTTCGCCGCCGTCAGAGAAGCCGCCAGACGTACTATAGGTGAACGCCACTTCGATGTCCAGCTTATGGGTGGCATCGTCCTCCACCAGGGAAAAATCGCCGAGATGAAAACCGGCGAAGGTAAAACCCTGGTTGCCACCCTACCTCTATATCTAAATACCCTCAGCGGCGACGGTTGCCACCTCGTCACCGTCAACGATTACCTGGCACGGCGAGATGCCTACTGGATGGGACCCATATACCATGCCCTCGGCCTTACGGTCGCCAGCATCTATCCCCCACAGAGCCCCGCCGAGCACCTGCCAGCTCGCCTTTATGACCCCGACTACACCGATGAAAAGGACACACGCTGGCCCCACTTTCGACCCATCACCCGCCGCCAGGCCTACGAAGCCGATATAACCTACGGCACCAACAACGAATTCGGCTTCGATTACCTCAGAGACAACATGGCCATAGACCTGTCTCAATATGTCCAGCGTCCGCTTAACTACGCCATCGTAGACGAGGTGGATAACATACTTATTGATGAAGCCCGTACGCCGCTAATAATCAGCGGTGCTGCCGAAGAAGCCACTGAAAAATACAACATCTTTGCTCGACTGGTCCCCCAGCTCAAACAAGACGAAGACTACACCATTGAAGAAAAGGAACGCCAGACCTACCTAACCGAATCAGGCATGACCAAGCTGGAAAGATGGCTGCGCCGCGATGGCTTGCTCAAAGCCCCAAGTCTCTATGACCCGGCCAACTACGGTCTCAATCAGTACATGGAAAATGCCTTGAAAGCCCATGCTCTGTTCAAAAGAGACCGTGACTACGTAGTCAAGGACGGGCAGGTTATCATTGTTGATGAGTTCACCGGCCGGTTGATGTTCGGTCGGAGATACTCAGAAGGGCTACATCAGGCCATTGAAGCCAAAGAAAGGGTCAAAATTCAGCGTGAAAGCATAACTCTAGCCACCATCACCTTCCAGAATTACTTCCGACTCTACAAGAAACTGGCTGGCATGACCGGCACCGCCGCCACCGAAGCCGAGGAGTTCCACAAGATTTACAAGCTTGAAGTTGTCGTTATACCCACAAACAAACCGATGATTCGCATTGACAACCCCGACCAGATTTACAAGGACGAAGAGACCAAATTCAAAGCTGTCGCCAGGGAGATTGAAAACCTCCACCAGCAGGGCACGCCGGTGCTCATCGGCACCGTCTCCATCGAGAAATCCGAGCTTTTAAGCGATATCCTAAAAAGGAGAGGCATACCTCACGAGGTGCTCAACGCTAAAAACCATGAGAAGGAAGCCGGCATTATCGCCCAGGCTGGCCGCGTAGGCGCTGTCACCGTGGCTACCAACATGGCCGGGCGTGGTGTCGACATTATACTTGGAGGTAAAAAGCCTGAAAAACCAAAACGCGAGGATTTCCAGGACGAAGAAGAATGGCAGAAGGAACTCAAAAAATGGCAAAGGGAAGAACGGGAATGGCAGGAGGAGCATGACAGGATAATTCAGCTCGGCGGTCTTCACGTCGTCGGCACTGAGCGCCACGAAGCCAGACGCATTGATAACCAACTCCGCGGCCGCTCTGGAAGGCAAGGCGACCCCGGCAGCTCCCGTTTCTACGTCTCGCTGGAAGACGATGTTGTCCGTCGCTTTGGCGGCGACCGCATCAAAGGCTTCATGGACTGGGCTGGCTTCGATGAAAACACGCCTATCGAGCATTCCATGGTCAGCAAAAGCATAGAAAACGCTCAGGTGAAGGTCGAAGGCTACCACTTCGATATCCGCAAACACCTGGTTGAATATGACGACGTGGTCAATAAGCACCGCGAGGTAATCTATGCCGAGCGCAGGAAAATCCTTGAGGGCGCTGACCTCAAGGCGAACATACTGTCTATGGTTCGGGGGGAAATCGAAAAAACGGTAGCCGCTCACTGCGGCAGCGAGTTAATGGAGCCAGATTCTGCCGGCTTAATCGAAGACCTTGCCACCATTTTCCCACCAACACCTGAACTCAACCCCAACACCCTATCTCAGATGAAGCCAAAACAAATCACTGATAAGTTGATTGACTATGCCGGGCAATTGTATGAGCAGCGAGAAAAAGAGATAGGCACTGAAAACATGCGGCTGCTGGAAAGACTGGTGATGCTCCGAGCCATTGACAGCTTATGGAAAGACCACCTCACTGCCATGGACCACCTTCGTCAGCAGGCTGGCCTTTTTGCCATGCGGCAGATTGAGCCCATAGTCGTCTACAAAAAAGAAGGCCACGCATTCTTCGAGAGCCTCATCGCCGGCATCAATTATGAGGTCGTCCACACCATTTACAAGGTCAACATCACCGTCAAAGAAGCCCCCGCTCGGAGGCAACCCCAGAGAGCCGCCGTCCCCGCCGGCAGAAAAGTCGGCCGCAACGAACCCTGCCCCTGCGGCTCAGGCAAAAAATACAAACACTGCTGCGGCAGATAAATACCAATATCAAAACTGTATTGATATTTCTCCAATATTATGATATACTATTTTTATTATAAAATATATATTAAGAGGGCTTAAAATGAAAACACTAATTGATATACAAGATGACTTGATGAATGAGCTACTAAAGGAAACGGAGGTCAAAACGAAGAAGGAAGCTGTTATCACTGCCATAAAAACCTATCTCAGCTTAAAAAAGAGGCAGAGGCTGGCATCGCTCATCGGCAATTATGAATTCGGATACACGGCGCAGGATTTAGAAAGAATGAGGACTGATGGATAAAGTAATAGTTGACACCTCAGCCTGGATAGAATCTTTTCGTCCCTCAGGTGAAGCCAAGCTAAAAGAAATTCTCAAAGAGTTAATATCCGATGGGGAAATATTCCTACCCGGCATCATAAAAACAGAATTACTACGAGGAACAAAGTCAAAGAAAGAATTCCAGATGCTCAATGAGCTCTTAGACAGCCTGACTTACCTCTCTGTAGAAGACGATTTCTGGGGTCGATTAGCCAAATTCTCCTTTAACCTCCTTCGAGAAGGCATCACCGCCCCTCTAACAGACACCTACATTGCCCTTCTAGCGATCGAAAAAAATGCGCCGCTCCTCCATCGTGACACCCATTTTGATTTGATAGCCCAGAAAACCGGGCTTAAAATATTGGAAGTTAAATAAAAACGAACCCTGCCCCTGCGGCTCAGGCAAAAAATACAAACACTGCTGCGGCAGATAAAACCTACAGTCTTCAACTTGATTGATATTTCTCCCTACTTCTGACATACTAATTCTAATAAACGTGATGGACTTGGAGAGATTGAGCAATTGACATCTCAACTCCAAGCTGCGGTAGAAAGGAACAGACACAAGGAGGAGACATGAGCCAAATCAAAGAACCAGCAAAGGTTGAAATTAAAGTAGGACTTTCTATCAAAGATTTGATTACCGCTCTCCGAGGATTAAATGACGAGGACAGAGAGTTCTTTATTGAAAACCTCCTAGCTGCAACCAATCCTGAATACTTGGAAAGCATTAGAGAAGCAAGAGAGGAATACAAAGAAGGAAGAACCGTTCCCTTTGAAAAGGCGTTCAAGGGATAGGTCAAATCTGAATGAAGTGATATACTAATCTCAAGTAACCCAAGAGGTAATTGAAATGAAGAATTATCGTTTCTCAATAATCGTAGAAAAGGATGAAGATGGCTATTTCGTCTATTGTCCAGACCTTCAGGGCTGTTACACACAAGGCGACACTTTCGAAGAGGCTATGGCGAATATAAAGGACGCTATCAAGCTTCACATAGAAGACCGCTTGGCAAGTAACGAGCCTATCACCACCTCGGAGATTGTCAGCCTCTCCAGCTTAGAGGTAACGGCTTGAGACAGATATTACTGGCGAATAAATTATTGAACTGGAAGATATTCAGTTTAGGCTTCATCGTGATTAAGAGCAAGAGATTGAGATAGCATGATATCCGGGCTTTGGCAATTCGATTTTGGAGAGTGGTATGAGCTATCACATCCTGCTTACTAAACTCGTTAATTTCAAGGTATGTTTAGAAAGAGGAACCTACGGGGGAATCTATTCAACCGGTTCTCCAAAGTCTGAACAAATGAACGCCGAGGTCATAGCAGGATTTGCCGGGATCAAAGCAGGCGATTTTGTGTTGTTTTATGTCAAAAATGAGGGGATTTATGGGCTATGGAAAATCACAAGCGATCCTTTTTATGATGACGAACCACTCTGGAATGACCCGGACCAAACCTTTCCCTATAGAATTTGTTTTGAACCAGTCGTGCGAGAATTTAGCCGTCCGATTGCTCTGAGTGACATACTGGATCTCAGGGACAAAGGCAAGATTTGGACATTTGATTTAACGACGTTTACTAAGAAAAGCCACTATCCTATTACCACTGAGGAAGGCAAGGAACTAATTCGATTATTGCTCAGGAATAATCCGATTTACGCTCCCCCTAGGCCAATACCGAATCCTTACCTACCAGTGACAACAAGGCCTTTGCCGATACAATTAGATTATGACAAAAAGGGACGTTTGATTTACGAAGGCTATCTTAACGCTTGGTTTATGCAAGCTTTCGCCAAGGGTAGACTAAAAGGACTTATTGGCGACTACAGCGATTTCATAAATCACGTCCCAACCTCGTTCAATAAAGTAATGGACATTTTTCTGACCCATGTGACAAATATTGATGGAGTTGACATTCTTCATAAATTCACCTGTATTGAACTAAAAACGGGTACTGTAACAGAAGAAGATTTGAATCAGATCGTAATGTATGAGAATTGGCTGATAAGGAAACTTGCACAGGGTGATTCAGAAATGGTCCAAAGCATACTCGTTGGTTTTGAGTTCGACGAAAAGGTTCTGAACTATCGGGAGAAAAGAAGAATAATTGAAGAAAAGACAGTAAGATTACTGAAATACACAGTGGATAGGGAAAGGCGCCAAATTACTCTCAATGAAGAATAGGAGGTAGTATGGGAAAATATAAGTGTTCAATTTGCGGCTATAGTGGAAGCGAGTTGATATTTGAGCTTAACGATTACACCTATTGTCTGGCTTCAAACGAAGAGGATCCTGAATTCATCGATAATTGTCCAACTTGGGTAAATGATAATGGACCTGGAGATTCAGAAATTGGCGAACCAGTTGGATGTCCTAAATGTCATGCATGGGGCGTAGATAAGTTCGAGGCTACTGAGTAAGATAGACATGGCTTGGAAGAGCACGACCATTGACGTATGTAAAGAAGAAGGTCGACAAACCATTGGATACGATATAGCCCCGGCACATCCTGAAGTTATACAGAACGATGCTCGGCGTATACCACTTCATGACGACTCTGTGGATATGGTATTCATAGATTCACCCTATTCCGACAACATAAATTACTCCGACCACCCAGACTGCATCGGCAAGATTTCGTGTGAGGACGAACGTTTCTTCGAAGAGCTTGACAAAGTTGCGGCTGAGATACACAGGATTCTTAAGCCTGGCAAAGTAATGGCTTGGCTAATTGGTGACCAATGGGTTAAGAAAAAATTTACAGCCGTAGGCTTCAAATTATATGAGCGCCTGTGTAAATACTTCGAAACTGTAGATGTTATTTCCATAGTCAGAAGAGGGCAAACTTCAAATACAGGGCTTTGGCACAATAGAGCAAGAAGGTTTAACTTTTATCTCCGCGGCTTCAAATACCTCTTTATAATGCGCAAGCCCATAATCGAAACTGAGAAAGACGAGCAAAACCGCTCGGTAAAATGGGCTAGATACGAGAGAGGCGAAACGAAGAAAAGAAGTAAAACCAAAAGTGCTTCTTCAATCACGGCAACCCCGACTGGGAGTGGATAAAGGAACGGATTGAGCATTATAATAAAGTGAGCGAAGCATAGATAATTCGGAGAGAATAGAGTTCATGAAACAACCAAAAAGCGAATTCATAACTGACGCCAACGGCAAGAAGAAGGCGGTGATTCTAGATATAAGCCTTTATCAGGAAATTCTGGAAGACTTGGAAGACCTTCGCCTTTTGGCCGAAAGAAAAGACGAAGCCACAATTCCCCTCAGTGAAGTGGAAAAGAGGCTAAAGGCACGTGGCCTCCTATGAAGTCAGAATAACCCACTCAGCAGAGGAAGAGCTTCTTAAGCTTGATAAATCTGTAGTCCCCGCTGTCTGGCAAAAAATAAAGGCGTTGGCAGAACAACCAAGGCCAAGACAATGCAGAAAGTTGAGAGGGACAGAGAAATCATACCGTCTTAGAGTAAGGGGCTATCGCATTGTCTATACTATCGACGACAAGCAAAGACTAGTTACAATCGTAGCCATCCGACATAGAAGGGAAGTATATCGTGGGTGAGGAGGCCAATGAAAAACACCGCTATTGCTAAAGTATTCCAGGATATGGCTGATTTGCTGGAGCTTAAGGGGGAGAACCCGTTTAAGATTCGAGCCTACCAGCGGGCTGCTCGCACCATCGAGCACCTGCCTAAAGAGATAGAAATAATGCTCGAAGAAGGCGAGGACTTGCAAACTATACCCGGCGTCGGCGAGGCAATAGCCAAGAAAAGCACCGAACTGGTAAGAACCGGGAAGCTTCGTGTCTACGAAGAGCTTAAGGCTGAGTTCCCTGAAGGCATAACTACACTGCTCGAAATCCCCGGCATCGGACCCAAGACAGCAAAGCGGCTCTCTACCGAGCTGGGAATTAAGTCCGTGGATGACCTGGAGCAGGCTATTAAAGACGGACGAGTCGCCAGTCTGTTCCGCCTCGGCGATAAGACAGCCGATAATATACTGCAGCAAATCCAAGCCCTGCGCCGTAAAGACCAGCGTATACCCATAGGCGAAGCCCTGCCCGTGGTGGACGAGGTCCTAAACGCCCTTCGACCCATGCTGGGCGTAAAGAACCTGACCGCTGCTGGCAGCCTGCGCCGCTTCCGAGAGACTGTGGGCGATATAGACCTCATGGGCACCGCCGATAATCCCGAGGATGTTATCAATGCCTTCGTCAAACTGCCCCAGGTAAGGGAAGTACTGGCTAAAGGTCCCACTAAAGCCAGCATCATCCTCCCCGGCGGACTTCAAGCTGACTTGAGAATGGTGGAGCACAACTCCTTCGGCTCGCTGCTCCAGTATTTCACGGGTAGCAAGCAGCACAACATCGCCCTCAGGACCAGGGAACAGAAAAAGGGGCTCAAGCTGAGCGAATACGGCATAACTGACACTAAGACCAACAAGCTGGAGAAATTCGCCACTGAAGAAGCCTTCTACCGCCGACTGGGACTTCAGTACATTCCACCAGAGCTGAGAGAAGACATGGGGGAAATAGACCTTGCCGAGCAAGGCAAAATCCCCAAGCTGGTGGAACTGCCAGACATAAAGGGAGACATCCACGTTCACACCGACTGGAGCGATGGCCATGACTCCATCGAAGCCATGGCTCAGGCAGCCAAAGCCCTCGGTTATCAGTACGTGGCAATCACTGACCATTCAGCAGGACGAGGCGTCGCACACGGACTTAATGAGGAACGGCTGCGACAGCAGATGGACGAAATCAAAAGGCTAAACCAGCAGCTCAAAGGATTTCGTATCCTCACAGGTACTGAGGTAGACATCCGCGCCGATGGCAGCATAGACCTGCCTGATGGACTTTTAGCTGGCTTAGACATCGTGATTGCTGCTATCCACTCAGCCATGACTCAAAGCGAAGCGCAGATAACCAGGCGCATCCTCGGCGCTATTGAAAACCCGCATATTGATGTTATTGCCCACCCTACTTGCCGCCTTTTGGGTGAGCGAGAGCCGGTAGCCGTTGACATGGAAGCTGTTTTCCAAGCTGCCGCCAAATACGATAAGGCCCTGGAAATAAACGCCATGCCCAGCCGGCTCGACTTGAAAGATATTCATGTCTACCGGGCTAGGGAGCTGGGAATAAAGCTAATCATGGGCACAGATGCCCACAGCACTGCCCAGCTAGGTTTTATGCGTTATGGCATCGGTGTTGCCCGTCGCGGCTGGTGCCAGCCCAAACATATACTCAACACCTGGGCCATAGAGAAAATACTGGCTTTTCTTAAAAGACAATAATGTAATGCGACACTTCAAGGCCGCCTTCCTATAGCGAGTGTAGCCTCGACCCTTTAGGGTCGAGTTCACGAGGTTAAAGCCTCGCAGTTAAATTACTACCAAATTGAGAGAACCTCAAAAATGCCACCAAAAGAGCTCAAAGACATCTCGAATACACAGACCGAAGCTGATGCCAGAGCAATCGAGCACCTTAAACAAGCTGTAGCTAAGGGCAAGCACTGGTATCTGGCTTTGCTCGAGACTATCGGATTGTGGAAAAGCTCTGAAGAAAATTACCGAGGGCGCCACTACCGCTACTTAATTGCTGGTGAGGCTTTTGATTGGCTGGTACTGGCTGAGCGCTTGTGTGACGAAATCAGCGAGTCCATACCGGAAAAGGAGAGAATCGACCTCCTTTTCTTTGACCGGCCACCACTAGAGCTTACTCGTGAGGAATTCAAGAAGCTTATTGGGCCAGCCAAATATAAGGCTTATCTCAACTACCTTTACGGCATTCTGGCTGAGGAGGCTCTGATTTCGGCTGTAGTTGATGAGATTCGTAAGGAGCGTCGGGCTCTAGGCTCGAATAGACATGAGGACATTGTGGACAAAGCGTATCATCGGATTTATGGTGAAAATCAGCAAACCCTGCTCGACAGCTTCAGAAGAGAAAAGCAGTATCCCAAACGCAAATCCATGACCCTGACTGAATTTAAGGAATTCGCCTACTGGCTATTCAACTATCGAGTTGAAAGATGTGACAAGTCACGAGTTGCCAGCGATACCAAGAAAGCCCTGACGAAGATACAAAGCGACCTTGCAGCCAAAAAGCTACACCTCTAAACAACACGATTCAATACCCACCCCCAAATTCCAAACCCTAAGCATCAAATTTCAAACAATATCAAAATTCTAACAACCAAATTGTTGCAGCCATTGATTAGCTTCAAATCCATTCCAAATCGGTTTTGGTTAGCTCACCACCAGCATCACCAGTATTTGGAGTACCTGCTGGCTCAATAAGCAATACTTTGCATTCTTGTTTAGCATATGGTTTGTGCTCGACTCCCTTTGGAATAACAACCATATCGCCTGCTTTTAAATGTAAGGGTCTATCCCTTAAATCAATCTGAAAATTGCCGTCAATTACAATAAATGCCTCATCCGTTTCAGGGTGTCGGTGCCAGATAAAATCGCCAAAGGACCTAACTAATTTAAAATGATAATCATTCATTTGGGCAATAATCTTAGGTGAAAACCGTTCACTGAACTTAGAAAATTTCTCTTCAAAATTTATTACTTTAATTTCCATTGTTTAACCCCTAAGATTTTTAGTCATTAGAATTTGTTTGATATTTGTGTTTTGGGATTAGGAACTTCTAGATGTGCGCTACATCTAGCTGAGCTGTGCCAGTTCCTGTTCCAATCTCAGCAGCTTGTCTTTGTAGCTTTGAAGTTTGCCTCGCTCTTTATCCACAACTGCTGCCGGTGCTTTGGACACAAAAGCAGCGTCTTTCAGCCGTTGCTCCAGACGCTCAATTTCCCTTCGAAGTATATTGGTTTCATCCTCCAAACGTCGTCTTTCAGCTTTAAGGTCAACCATACCAGCCCAGGGCAAAACCACCTCCGCTTCCTTCAGAACCAGCGCCAGTGCTTTTTCCTCTTTCGCTTTTCGCTGTTCGCGACTCAAAACAGCTAGCGGTCGAGCCTTGGCCAGAGTCTCAATAACCTCAGACTTCGAAGCTATAGCTGATTGAAGCTTATCAGTATAAATGCGAGCTTCAATCCAACTGGCCACCGCCACTTTGTATTCCGCCCGCGCATTGCGTATGGAGCGGATAATTTCAATCACTGATTCCATCACTCGCTCAGCCTCGGGGTCAAAAGCTCTCCCATTGACAACCGGGGATGGTGCAACCATGATGGAATCTGAAGCAAGGCTCCCATTGGGCAAACGCTGTTTCAAATTCTGCCACAGCTCTTCAGTGATGAACGGCATAAAAGGGTGGAGAAGGCGAAGTGTCGTCTCCAGAACAAGAGATAAAACGGGCAGCGGAGAGGAATTTGACTGGGGCAAGCGGATTTTAGCTATCTCAATGTACCAGTCACAAAACTCACCCCAGAAAAAATCGTGGATTTGCCGCTCAGCTTCACCGAACTGGAAATTGGACATCAACTCAGTTACATTCGACACAAGGCGATTAAGCCGACTCAAAATCCAGCGGTCTTCTATCGGCTCACCTTGCGCTGCTACCAGCTTCGCCAGTGCCTGCCACAAGTCTACCCCCTTCAATCTTGCCAACACCGCAACCTCAGTTAGTGCCTGACCCTTTTTCGGTTCGACATCGAGGCTCTGACACACAAATCTGGCAGCGTTCCACAGTTTATTGGCAAAGTTGCGCCCGGCTTCCAACCTATGCTGACCGAGATTGATATCGTTTCCCGGAGAAGTACCGGTAGTTACAGCGAAACGAAGGGCATCAGTGCCATATTCCTCTATGGCATCGGTGGGACTTAAAACATTCCCCCGCACCTTGCTCATCTTCTCACCTTTTTCGTCCCGAATCAGTCCATGCAGATAGACCGTGTGGAAAGGAATATCACCAGTGTCCTCCAGCCCCATCATAATCATCCTGGCAACCCAGAAAAATAGTATGTCATACCCTGTTTCCATAACCGAGGTGGGGTAAAAATAAGCTAGGTCGTCGGTAGCTTCAGGCCAGCCCAAAGTCGAGTGCGTCCACAATGCTGAGCTGAACCAGGTATCGAGCACATCGGGGTCTTGAACGATATCATTAGAGCCACAATGGCTACAGCTTGAAGGTTCATCAACAGATACTGTCAGCTCGCCACACTTGCGACAATACCACACCGGGATTCGATGCCCCCACCATAACTGCCGACTGATGCACCAATCGCGAATATTCTCCATCCAGTTGAGGTAGACCCTGGTAAAGCGCTCCGGTACTATAACAATTCGCCCATCGGTAACCGCTTCTATTGCTGCATCAGCCAACGGCGCTACCTTGACAAACCACTGTTTGCTAACCTGAGGTTCAATCATCGTCTGGCAACGGTCGCAGTGCCCCACCGAATGGGAATGTGGCCCAATCTTTTCCAGCAGCCCAGCCTTCTCAAAGTCGGTTAATACCTGTTGGCGGCAAACAAAACGGTCAAGTCCAGCATAAGGGCCAGCTTCGTCATTCATGGTAGCATCTGGATTCAATATGTTTACTATCGCCAGGCCCTGTCGTTCTGACATCTCAAAGTCCACCGGGTCATGCCCTGGAGTAATCTTGACCGCGCCGGTGCCAAACGAAGGGTCAACTGCACTGTCGGTGATTATAGGAATCACCCTGCCGATGACCGGAAGGACAACCTTCTTACCGACTAGCCCTTCAAAACGCTTATCCTCTGGATTCACCGCTACCGCAGTATCGCCAAGGTAGGTCTCAGGTCTGGTAGTCGCTACGGTGACATAGCCATCACCGTCGGCGAAAGGATAGCGGAGGTAATACAGATTACCTGTTATGTCTTTGTGCTGTACTTCCAAATCAGAGAGAGCAGTCTGGCAGCGAGGACACCAGTTTATAATCCGCTCGCCCCGATAAATGAGCCCCTTGTTGTATAAGCGGGCGAAGGCAGTTCGCACCGCCCGACATGGTCCATCGTCAAGAGTAAAACGCTCCCGAGTCCAATCACAGGAAGCCCCTAATCTCTGATGCTGATAGGTAATCGAATGCCGTGCCTTTTTCACCCATTCCCAGACACGCTCAATGAACTTTTCTCTGCCCAACTTATGTCGGTCTAGCCCTTCCTCAGCCAGTTTCTGCTCCACCACCACCTGAGTAGCAATGCCAGCATGGTCAACCCCAGGCAGCCACAGAGTAGGCTCACCCCTCATCCGATGCCACCTGACCATAATGTCCTCCAGCGTAGCCGTCAGTGCATGCCCCAGATGTAGCTCTCCGGTGACATTAGGCGGCGGCATAATGATGACGAACGGTTTCCTCTTGTGGTCTATCTTCGGGATGAAATAACCTTGCTCCATCCAGAAGCTGTACCACTTCTGCTCAACTTGACCTGGCTCATAAGCCTTTGGAATTTCAGTCATATCTCAAACCCCAGCTATAAAGCTTTTTAAATGCAATACGACCCTTTGGGTCGTCTGTCCACAGCTGCTTGTATCTTTACCAACTAACTCGTCGATCAACTATAAGTAGGGACAGACCTTCAGGTCTGTCCATTTCGGACAGGTCTAAAGACCTGTCCCTACATTTTCTGCAAGGTCTCTATTAGCTTCAATAATCAATTGTGTAGCTTCCTTCAGGTTTTCTCTTACTTCCTTCAAAGTCCGTCCCTGAGTATTTACCCCTGGAAGCTCCTCCACATAGCCAATATACCAGTCTCCCCTTTTCTCAATAACTCCGGTAAACTCTCGTGACATTTCTTCTCCCTACGCTTTCCTGAGGCGATACTTCTTCAGTGGTTCAACAACCTCAAAGATAACTCCGTCACCAGACTTAAGCTCAGGATGCGCTTCGTACCACTTACCTAAACCTTTGCGCAGTTCAAGAGCACGATGGGTGCCACTCTTACAGAGACCCGCAGTAGTTTCAATTTCGCCTATGTCGGTTAACAGTGTTAATGACCTCTTGAACTCAGGAAATAGCCCCCTCTCAGCTACTGGAATGTGAATAAAATGACTATTTATATACGAAGGTTTCAATATGATCTCGAATCTCTTGCTCGCCTTGTCCAATAGCTCCACAACCCTATCCAGAATCCTATCCGCCACCTGCCTTTTGGGCAAAAGAGGTAACTCCTCAACTTTACCTTTACGGTCTATTATCACCACCTGGTTGGTATCAGCACCTATGCCACTACCCTTGGCAGTAATGTCGTTGGCAACGATAAGGTCAAGCTGCTTCCTCTGTAGCTTCTCTTTGGCATTTGCTACCATGTTCTCACTTTCCGCAGCAAAGCCAATACGGAGGAATTTCCCCTTCACCTCTCCAAGAATATCAGGCGTCCTCTCCAGTTCCAGCGTCAGGCTAGCAACCTGTTGTCGCTTAATCTTGCTCTCAGCGACCTTTTTGGTTCGGTAGTCAGCTACTGCCGCTGCCATAATCAAGGCATCGGCCTTATCTACAGCCTTTTTCACCGCTTCGTACATTTCCTGGGCAGTGCCAACATTAACCACATCTACACAAACCGGCTTAGGGAGAGCACTGGGCGCACTTACCAACACCACCTGGGCACCCCTATCTCTAGCTGCCTCTGCCAGAGCATAACCCATCTTACCCGAGGAGCGATTAGTCAAGCATCGGACTGGGTCAACAGGTTCTTGAGTACCGCCAGCAGTTACCACTATCTTTTTACCAACTAAATCACCACTTCTGCCCAACACCTGGCATATAGTACCCAAAATCTCACCTACGTCAACCAGACGTCCCAGTCCCGTTCCGCCTGAGGCAAGTCGACCGTAAGCCGGGCCAACGATAGTAAAACCGCGCGCCTGCAGCTTAGCCAGATTATCCTGAGTTATCTGGTTTTCATACATAGCCGCATGCATCGCCGGTGCTATGACAATCGGTGCCTTGGTCGCCAGCACCGTACAGCACAACATATCATCAGCAATTCCAGCAGCTAACCTGGCTATCGTGTTGGCCGTAGCTGGAGCTATAACCACCACATCAGCAGCTTCAGCCAAAGCCACGTGTTCCACACTGAACTCGGAATTTAACTCAAACATCTTGGTAACTACAGGCCTGCCGGTGATGTTACGGAAGGTGAGCGGGGTTATGAATTCAGTGGCTGCTTCAGTCATAATGACCTCAACCTTAGCTCCCGCTTGTGTTAACTGGCTGGCCAAGTCAGCAGCTTTATAAACGGCAATACTGCCTGTTACCCCGAAAACTACAGTCTTTCCTTCTAACCCCATTTCCTTAGTCCTTAGCCTTGTTCATTTCGTAAATCAAACGCAAGCCCTCAAGCGTCAAGTCGAGGTTTACCACCTCGATTACCGGTGTTTCCCGGGCCAGGAGTTCAGCATAGCCCCCAGTGGCCACTACTTTCACCTCACCTCCGAGTTCCTGTTTAATCCGCCCCACTATGCCTTCAATCAACCCAGCATAACCGAAAACTATACCGGACTGCATAGCGGCCACAGTACTTCTGCCGATAGCCCGTTTGGGGTGAGTCAATTCCACTCGAGGCAGTACTGCAGTGCGGGCAAACAAAGCTTCAGTGGCAATAGCAATCCCTGGAGCAATAGCCCCGCCAAGGTAATCACCTTCTTTGGATACAGCATCAAAAGTGGTGGCAGTACCCAGGTCAATGACAATCACCGGACCACCGTACAGATGATGAGCCGCTACAGCGTTCACTATTCGGTCAGCGCCAACCTCCCTCGGGTTATCCATACTGATTCGCACTCCTGTTTTCACACCTGATTCTACCACTAAAAGCAAAACTTTCAGATAGCGTCGGCAGGTTTCCTCAAAAACGCTTACCAGCGGAGGAACAACACTGCACAATATCGCATCTGTAATCTGGGAAGCAGCAATACCCTGGCGCTCGAAAAGATTGAGCATCAAGCTGGCATACTCATCCGGCATACGATGAACCCCGGTAGCTATCCGCCAGGTAGCCTTCAACTTGCTATCATCAAAGACGCCGATAGTGATATTAGTATTGCCGACATCAACTGTTAATAACATAACACCCCATCAAAACTACGATTCTGGCTGTTTGAGTCCCATTATCACCTTAGGTATCACCGGCAAAAGGTCACTAGCTAACATGCCGGCATCACCCAACTCTTGTCTGACCACCTCTCCAGCCTGGCCATGAAGATAGACACCACAAGCTGCAGCATCAAAAAGAGATAACCCCTGGGCCACCAAACCAGCAACTGCACCAGCAAGGACATCGCCAGTCCCCGCCGAGGCTAATCCCGGGTTAGCAATCTGGCTAATTTTAGCTCGCCCATCAGATGCCGCCACAATAGTATAAGCCCCTTTAAGCACAATCACCTTCCGCCACTCCATAGCCGCTTTCCGAACGACCTCTAAACGCTGCCGCTGTACTTCCTCCACTGAAATTCCAGCTAGCCGCGCCATCTCACCAGGATGTGGCGTAAGTATAGCATCCTGATTCAGCTTCTGCCACCAATTCGGTATTTGCGCTAACGTATTTAAAGCATCAGCATCAAGAACTAAAGCCGAAGAGGAACTTTTTGATAGGTCAAACAGAGTGGACTTGATAAATTCCACAACTTGCGCCTTCTGTCCCAGACCACAACCTACAAGCAAAACTTCATAGTCAGACAACCACTGCTTTAGGACAGACCTTGCCTCAGCAGCGATTAGTCCAGCTTCAGCCTCCGGTAGAGGGGCATAAGTCACTTCGGTCAGTTTTGCTGCCAGAATCGGCTGAAGGCTCGAAGCAGTGGACAACGTTACCAGACCAGCCCCCACCCTGGCTGCTCCCATGCAGGCAAGATAAGCGGCCCCGATGTAGTTAACTGAGCCGGCCACTACCAGCACCCTGCCAAAGCTCCCCTTATTGGCATGAAGAGGACGCTTAGGCAACACTGAACTGGCCCAAGCTTCGGTGATTAATTCGGTGGCTATATTTTCAGCCAGACTCGGTGGTATGCCGATGTCAGCTACAATAACTTTGCCAGCTCTTTCAGAACCGGGAAAGTTGAATAACCCGGGCTTGGGATAACCGAGGGTGACAGTAGCATCAGCATAAGGACAGCTCGGGTCGACAGCCCCGATATCGGAATCAATCCCAGAAGGCACATCAACAGCAACAACAAAAAGCATGGGATTCTTTTGTTTAGCGGCTGCTACTCTGGTCAGCACTTGCTTAAATACACCTTCAACAGCCCGACTTCTACCTGTACCAAAGACAGCATCAATCACTACTTCGGAAAGGACCAAAAGCCTGTCCAAGTTAGTCCAACCTTTATCCTGGTCAGCTTGAATAACAGATATACCACGCTCTTTAGCTAATGCCAGGTTCTTATCATCCGCCGAACGCTGACTACACAGGTAAAGAGTAACCTCAGCACCCCAATCCTCAAGGTAACGCCCCGCCACCAAACCATCACCACCATTATTGCCCGGGCCAACCATAACCAGGATATGCTTGCCCATAACATTGCCGATGAGTTTCCTTGTCTCCTCGGCTACAGCTCGCCCGGCATTCTCCATCAACGTCTCGGTAGTCAACCCAATGCTAGCAGCATTGCGGTCAATCTCCCGCATTTGCTCCGAAGTAACAACCTTCATAATCCCAAACCGCCTTTCACAATCTATCCAATAATCCCGCCTGTCATTCTGAGGGAGCGAAGCGACCAAAGAATCTAGAGACGCTTCGCTGCCACTCAGGGTGACAGCTAACATTCACTATTTATTACTTCTGCGCTGCGAACATCTCCAGTTCCCGGCTCATTGCCTCCCAGTGTGTCCCTTGCCAGTAGATGCGATGGCAGGACCGGCATTCCATAAACTTGCTCCGGGTCTTGAAGACATAAGGTGGCACCAAATCTCGCACCTCGTCCTTATCCTTCTCCACTAAGACCTCATTACATTCGAGACAGATAGAAAACGGCCTGAAGCAGTCCAGTTTTAAGACGTCAACAACCTGCCGCAATTGTGCCTTGTGGTCACTATTCTCAATAAGGATGGCTTTAAGTCTACCACTTGTTATCACCCGTCGCCTCATAATCTGTGTGTCCTTAGTCAAAATCACCCTATTCTGCGCCAAAGCGGTTTTGACCATCTTGCCATCGTCCTCCCCAGTAAAAAGCACAGCATCGTATCCCATTATCCTTAGCCACTTCGCCAGTTTACCAACATTATGGTCAACAATAAACTTGATTTCCACAGCCTGTCCCATTCCAGCCATTACCTAACACTAAGAGGATTAAAATCGACTCCGTAATCGTAGACATCAATGCCTTCTTTCCGCTTCAAATAACCTACAACAACATACGTCAACGGGGTAGCTATAATCTCATAGACAGACTTCACCAACCAGTGGCCCAGAATCATAACACCCAACACAGAAAGTGGCAGCACCCCCACAAAAGCAATGGTTAGAACGACCACAGTATCTACACCCTGTCCTACCAAAGTGGAGCCGATAGTTCTCGTCCACAGCCACCGGCCCTTGGTCATTATCTTCATCTTAGCCAGGATGAAGGAATTGCTAAACTCGCCCGCAAGATAAGCTAGAAAAGAAGCTAACAGGAAACGAGGGGTACTACCCAAAATACGTTCATAAGCACCCTGTGCCTCAAAGACCGGCGCTGGAGGCAATATTTTGGCTATCCAGATAGCCACCACTGTCACCAAATTACACAAAAAACCAAGCCAGATTACACGCCGTGCCTGCTGATAACCATAAACCTCAGTGAGAATATCGCCGATAATGTAGCTCAAAGGGAAAATTATTATCGCTGCTGGTAGAATTATGCTGCCGATACTTACCTGCTTCGCAATTATGATATTAGACGTAATCAAGCAGGTGACAAAAAGAGCTGTCACTACAACAAATCTATGAGAAAAAGTCATGGTGAAAGCCTTTGCACCCAAGTCAACCCTAGATCCAATGCCTGCGACGGAAGAACCAGAGCATAGCCACAGCAATGCCTAGCATGATGAGAAGTATTATCACCAAAGGCCATAAGTTGGGAACTTGTTCTTCCCCGCCAGGTAAACGGATATTCATACCATAGATGCTGGCAAGTAGAGTTGCTGGCGCCATAATCGCCATGACTATAGTCAGTATCCGCATTACCTCCTGAATTCGATGCGAGGTTAGCCAGTTGCTGGTATCTGCTAACCCATCCACCACCTCCTTACAGTCTTCCAGACCATCCCAAATCTTGCGGATATGGTCAGCAATATCGCCAAAATATATGTCCTGGTCTTCTTTCAAAAAGGGATATTCTTCCTTCTCCAACATCTCAACTACACTGACCTGTGGGTGAATAACGCGACGGAAAGAGATAAGGTCCCGTCGAATCATCATGATTTCATGTACCGTTTCTGGAACCGGCCTAGCAAAAATAAGGTCTTCCAACTTCTCAGCGTTATCTACCACCTTGTCAAGAATCGGGAAACAGTAATTAACCAATCTATCCAGTATATGATAAAGCAAAAAGCCTGAACTACGACTCATATATGCGCTACATATACCTTCATCAACATGGCACTCATTAAAAAATTTAGCCAGCGGCTTCAAATCACCTGACTTGTGAATAGTGACCACATAAGTTTCACCGATGAATATATCGACCTCACTGGGTGTGGTTACCCGATTCTCTTTGTTAAACACAGGAAAATGCAGCACGATAAAAAGGTGGTCGGGGTACTCATCGATTTTAGGACGTTGCACTCGGCTCAAGACATCGTCTAGATTGAGAAGGTGGAAGTTAAAGCGCTGAGCCAAATACTCCACATCCTGCATGGTTGGCTTTTCTATATAGACCCAGTTCAGTTTACCACACTCAATCAAGCTCACATTTGACGTTTTCTCTTCATTAACCAATGGCATTGACATGTCTCAATCACCAAAGAGATAAAATCTTGCCTTATTTTACCACAATTTGAAGGCTAAGAAGCGGTCAATATATCAGGCAAGTCTTAAATAGGGGATAAATCGTAACCCTGAAACTGACTCCGCTTTTTATAAAGGGAACTACAAAGTCTAAACTTTCCGCCCAGATTCTAACTGAAATCCGCAGTTGTTTATTATCAGCCTGCCGTCCATAAAAAGGGCAGCTACCCGGCTTCCTAAAACGTGCAAATCCTCAAGTGGGTCACCGTCAACTATCGCCAGGTCAGCCGTTTTGCCAGTTTCAATAGAGCCAAATTCCTTTTCCAACCCCATTGCGTAGGCACTATTGATTGTGGCAATCCGCACCGCATCAGCACCACTAAACCGTATATCATCAGGCTCTTTATTCATAATAAGGTCGAACATGTTTATTTCATGTCCTATCATCGCCGGCGTACACATAGGAATACCCCCGTCATTTCCGCATGCTATAAGAGCGCCTTGCTCAAAAAGCATCCTGAAATTTTCCACACCATCAGAAATCATACTCGAATAGTATTTATACATTACAGATGTATCAATAATACCCATAGCTTTCAATTTGCCAGTGCTGATTTGGCGAAACGCTTTCATCACACTATCTCTTAATTCAGGTATCCAGTATTCATTCGCAAGAGCCGCCCAAGTCTTGTCCCTGAACTCCGTTACCCTATCCATATCCGGATGGTCATTGTAGGGATTTCCTCTGACCTTCCAGCAAAGGTCGTAAGCCACCGAGAGCGTAGGTTCAACAATGCAACCCGCTGACTTGAAAGCCTCTACATCCGCCTGAGTAAGGCGGGCATTGGCGGGGATATGTGCGAGTGATGAAACACCGCTTTTCACTCCACGTCGAAAGGACTCTACAGAAGTATGATGCATGGTAGCCTTAACATTCCTACGCCATGCTTGGTCTGTCAGGGCTTCCATCTGTTCCAGTGTCATTATTGTCGCATCAGGCTTGAAATTACTCAAATTCTCACGCTGTTCCCCAATTTTAATAAGGTCAGCACCTCGTTCGTCAATGGCTCTATCCACCGCGTCTCTGACCTGCCTTT
Source organism: Chloroflexota bacterium (assembly GCA_016865895.1). Taxonomy (GTDB): domain Bacteria; phylum Chloroflexota; class Dehalococcoidia; order GIF9; family UBA5629; genus VGNY01. The sequence continues at coordinate 21,152 of VGNY01000003.1, forward strand.
CATTCGCATCCATCGGAAAAACCACAACACCAGAATAATCTTTTTCATGGTCAACAATCGGCATACCCAAGGCATAATATAGCAAACGCACCATCGGAGTAACCTTCGGTGACATATAGCCACCTGGCTGGGTCACCACTACCGCTTGTAAAATGCGTGGGCCCCATATTTCTTTTCTAAAAATTCTATCCCTCAGCGCCCTGCTAGGACGCAAATCATCTCCCCATGCGTCCCTAATGTTTGTGATGCCGTGGGCAAGGCATTCAGCCATGCTTTTTGCCATTTGCTTCTCGCGATATTTTCTACTGAGCTTCGAAGCATGCATGTCAAACAACAACGAAGGCGTTGTTAGAATTGCATGACAGTGAGTATTGAAGAGTCCCGGAAGCACGGTTTTGCCCTTCAGGTCTACTATGAAGTCGGGGGTTATATTTCGGGGCTCACCCGGCAGGCCGGGCATAGCTTTAATCTTTTTCCCCTGGACGATGACTCCTACCTGAGGAAGAAAATAGCAACCATTTACAACGTCGAGGAATCGGCAGTTTTTTAGCTCTACACAGGCATCATCCCCAGGCTCATATTCTTCGACAAAATGAACCTCAGGATAATCTCTCTTATCAGCCATTTAATAGCCCCAACTTCAGCTACTACTCTGTCTAGCAGTCTCAAAAAGTTGGCAAAAATGAGGGGCTTCTCTATTATCCAGTTCTGAGCCTTAGCTCAATAAACCCGCTCATCAACTATCAGTTTATGAAGTTCAGGTATTACCCCTTTGGCTACAAATTCAACCCGGTCAACCTTGATTCGCACCGCGTCACTCACAACCTTATTTAACTCCTGAGCCAGTTTCTCCTTATCAACCCCCTCCTCACCCTTGAGTTCCACTTTAAGCGTTAACTCGTCTCGATGACCAGGCCTGGTCACTACCGCCTGATACTGGGCAACCTGTGGAAATTTAACCATCGCTGGCTCAAGCTGCCGAGGATGGATAAACATGCCTCTGGTTCTAACAGCATCACCTACTCTACCCAAAAGGCGTGTAATCCGTAGAGCACTCCTGCCACAAGGACAAGGTTCTTCAATCCAGCCAGCAAGGTCTCCAGTGGCGAATCGTATTAATGGATAAATCTCATCAATCGGAGTCACTACCACTTCGCCAACTTCGCCAGGGCCTACCGGCTTTCCAGTTTCATAACTAATTATCTCTACTATAACTTCCTCGGCTATATGCATACCATTTCTCTCACTGCACTCATAAGCCATAAAGCCAACATCAGCCGTCCCGTAGGCATCTCTGGTAGCAATGCCATACTTCTCCTCAACCAATTTCCTGATTTGACCACCACCCATCTCACCGCCAATGCAGGCTAACTTGAGGTTGAAATCTTTGCGAACATCAAAGCCCATCTCCTCGGCTTTATTGATGATATTCATGAAAAAGCCCGTAGTTCCGAAAAATCCGGTAACTTTAAGCTGGTGCATAACTTGAACCTGAAGTTCAGTGTTGCCCACCCCCATAGGTATAACCGTAATTCCGGCTCGTCTCATTGCTTCATCAACCATGTGCCCCGCAGGCACCAGATGATAAGACCAGGTATTGATAACAACGTCACCCTTGCCAAAACCAAGAGACTTTACTAGGGAGACAAGCCGCTGCCAGAAACCTTCACTTTGATGATGTGGGTCATAGATGGGACCAGGAGAAACGTATACCCTCTCCAAATCTCCTATAGGGACAGTCACTAATCCGCCAAGAGGCGGATTATTTTTGTACAAATCCACCAGTTCGTCCTTCCTCAGGAGAGGCAAATTCTCCAAATCCTTGATGCCCGACACTGCAGATGGTTTAATGCCTGCTTTATCAAATCTCGCCCTGGTTGCCGGAGCCTTTTCATAAGCATAAGCAACTAACCACTTCAGACGTTCATCCAGATACTTCCGCCTCTCTTCCCGAGACATCTTCTCCAATACTTCAAATGAAGATGCAGCTTTTTTGGTTCTCATTACTTCCCCCTTCGTTTATTCTTAGTTCAAGTAACTTGTAATGTAGCTAATACTTTCGCTCATCAACAATGCGTTTGGCGCCTTCAGCAATAATGCCTTTGGCAACAAACTCCACGCGATCGAATCTTACTTTGCACACATCTCTGAAATCCTTATCTAGTGCAGTCTTCAGTTTCTCCTTATCAACAGTCTCGTCGACAAGCTCAACTTTGAGAACCATCTCATCTCTGTGTTGAGGGCGCACCACCACCAGCTGATACCGCGAAATCTCAGGAAATCTAGAAATGACTTCGTCTGATTGCTTAGGGTGGACAAACATCCCCCTCACCCTGACAGCCTCCCCACTCCTTCCCATAATCTTCGGTACCCTCGGTGTTGTCCTTCCGCAACCGCATGGCTCTTCAACAAAGCAGGCCAGGTCACCAGTACCAAAGCGAATCAGCGGATAAACTTCATCAAACGGGGTCACTACCACCTCGCCAACCTCACCAGGGGTGAGTTGCTTCCCTGTTGCTGGGTCCACTATCTCAACTATGGCATCACAACTAACATGCATACCTGCCTGTTTCTCGCACCCTGTAGCTATTGTCCCTATGTCAGCCGTGGCATAATTATCTCCACCCATACAGAAAATTCCATACTTCTCCTGGAACAGTTTCCTCAGCGGTTCTCCCCCCATTTCTCCACCAACCATAGCCCATTTCAGATTGAAATCTTTTTTAAAATCATACCCCATCTCCTCAGCTTTATCTATGATAATTTTAAGAAAGCTGGGAGTGCCGACAAAACCATGCACCTTGAGGTCGTGCATAATCTGTACCTGTAGCTCGGTATTTCCGGTGCCTGTGGGGACAACGGTAAACCCTAAATTCCTGAGTGTTTGGTCAACTCCCAAGCCCGCAGGTGTTATGTGATATGACCATGTATTCATTACAATCTGCCCTTTGCCAAAGTCGGATGACATGCCAGCTCCCATACCGAAACCTCTCTTGCGTTGCGGGTCGTAAATAGGGCCTGGCGACTGATATATCCGCTCCAGACTATCCATAGGCACAGCTAGATACCCACCAAATGGAGGATTCGCCTTTTGGAGAGCAATCAAATCATCCTTCCTCAACAGCGGAATTTTTTCCAAATCCTTCACAGTACGAATATCGCTAGGCTTTACCCCAGCCTTGTCGAACCGCTCCTTTACCGCAGGTGCCCTCTCATAAGCATAAGTGATTATCTCACTCATTCTCCCCTCTAGGTATTTCTGCCTCTTCTCGGGAGCCATCCTCTCCAACTCCTGGGGTGACGGCCCAGATGCTTTCTTTTCCATGTTTCCCTCCCTCTTGACGATTTGATGAAATAAATTATGCCTGATTTAGCACATCTGCACAAGACCTATAACAAGAGAGTCTTGGAATTTTTTTGAAAACGAGTTGCGACCCCACAGGGTCGCATAATCTATGCATGACAAAACTAAAGTTTGGCCACTAAAGCCTACTAAAACTCTTTTCTATGCCAGCCATCTCTTCCGCCTCCGATAGTGTTTCACCTCTCGATAACTCTTCCTCTCACCAACCTGGCTAAGCCCAAGATAAAACTCTTTTATGTCTTCATTATCCCGCAACTTTTCTGCCGGTCCATCCAGAACTACCCTACCATTCTCCATAACATAACCATACACAGCAATCGATAACGCAGCTTTTACATTCTGCTCCACTAACAACATCGCCGTCTTCTCTTCAGTATTTATCCTTTGGACAATCTCAAAAATCTCGTGGACTAATTTAGGACTAAGACCTAATGATGGCTCGTCAAGGAGCACAACCTTAGGATGTATCATCAACGAACTGCCGATAACCAGCATCTGCTGCTCACCGCCGGAAAGATAGCCGGCTACATTATGGCGAAGGTCTTTCAGCCTCGGAAAATACTCGTAAACCAAGTCCAGGTCTTTACCCAGCCTGGCACCATCACCAGTCACATAAGCACTCGCTTTTAAATTCTCCTCCACCGTCAAATGGTCAAATAGACGCCTCCCTTCCATAACCTGCACAATCCCCAACTTCACAATCTCCTCAGGATTCTTTCTATCTATTCTCTCTCCCTCAAATTCAATGCTGCCATCAGTTACCTCACCAACCTCGGTCCTGAGTAAACCAGATATTGCCTTAAGAGTCGTAGTCTTGCCAGCACCATTACCGCCAAGCAATGACACAATCTTCCCCGGTGCTACCTCCAAAGATACACCCTTCAACACCAGTATGACATTATGGTAAATGACCTCAATATTATTGAGCCGTAACATCTAATTTACCTTATAACGGCAGGCCCCCGCCAAGCGGGGGTCTGCCAAATCTCTACTCTTACTTCTTGTATTCGGCTGGCCTCAAATCGGGACAGGTGACCCAATCGGTAACCGGCAGCAGCTTGCCTTCCTGAACATTGAAGATACGAGTTTCCCTCGGCTCTGGCTTATCCGCAGCATATGTGTATTTGGTCAAGCCCAGAGGGCTATACTCCTTCAGTTTGATGAACTGATTCTTCAGCGCCGCACCATCAAGCTTATCCCAGCCAACTTCCCTAGCCGCTTTTTCCACACAATAACAAACAGTATAGATCTGACCCCACACGGCAAGGTAACCCATCACCCTCTCTTTCGGCGCTCTATTATTTTTATCGGCAGTAGCAATGGCTAAGGCAACACCCTCAACATCAGGCATTGACCAGGATGCATAGCTGCGTGGGCCAACCACCCCATCAGCAAGCGCACCTGCCAACATGACAGCAGACTCATCCATACCCCACGGACCACTAGCACGATGAACCTTGCCCGGGGTAGTATCATAAAGGTCTTGATTCAACATACCTAAAGCCGCAGCGCTCTTATGAATTACTCCCGGGCCATGAGCTAGCGTATTGTCATACACCCAGTTAGCCCCTGCGGCCTTTATCGCCGTCATCTGGGTAGACACATCCAGGTCCCTTAAACCAAAAACACCTTCATATACAATCTCGACACCTTTGTTTTGCGCATAGTTCCGTGTTTCTTCAACCATTATCGCCTTGCCATAAGGATTGTCCCAGGTGAGTATAGCCAATTTTACCTTCTGCCCTGTCTTCTTAGCCCAGACATCAGCCAACCAATCAATAGTAGCGCCCATGGAATCTGAATATCCCGGGATGGTAGAAAATTCATTCCCTACAGGATAAAGGGACTTAACTCCTGGGCTGTTACTGAAGCAAAATATATTATCTTCTACAAAGCGCTCCTTCAGCGCTTCAGCCTCGGCTGAGCCATAAATGAGCGTTACGACAGGATAGGGCTTCGATTCCTTGAATGCAGCATAAGCCGCCAATGCGGCATCTAGCTTGCCCCCAGTGTCTCGAAACATGTGGTCCACGGGGACTCCGTCAATTCCACCCCGTTCTGCGTTGAACCAAGCTACGAAATCAGTAAAGCCGGTCACCAGAGGTGCCGTAATCCCTGCATAAGGCCCACTCAAGTCACCAAAATGATGAATAATGAACTTGTCCGGCTTAGCTACCGGTGGCGGTGCCGGCTTAGCACAGCCAAGAACCGGCGTCAACATCAACGCCACTATTACCAGCGCTATTGTACTAATGTTTCTCTTGGTCAAATCACACCTCCTTTTCGCCAAGACTAAAAACTCCTCGCTACTGTTTTTAATTACCTGCTATTCTCACCCCCTCAATAAGCAAAGGGACGCAGCCGATAGGATGTCTTGAATATCTCCCATCTGTGGGCTAACCCTCTTGGCTCAAAGATTATAAACAGCATGATGACTAAACCGTAAACTATCGGGCCAAGAGCTGCCTGAAGAAAGGCTCCCCAAGCCACAAAAATCCCCGATAGCCACATCCCTAATACCTTGGTCAATTCGTCAAGAATGCGTAAGAACGCAACACCAAAAACAGCCCCAGCCGTGCTACCCATGCCTCCCACAATCATCATCCCCACATACCATATTGAATCCATCAAGGTGAAGTGGTCAGGATTTATGGCCCGCATCCAGTGCGCCCAGAGACAACCAGCAACACCAGCATACACCGAGCAAATGAAAAAGGCAAGCAGCTTATACCGAAAAACATTAACCCCCTGTACCTCAGCCGCTAGGTCATTATCCCTGATGGCGATGAAGGCCCTGCCCACTCCCGTTCTAACCAGGTTTTTGGCAAAGAAAGTCATCAACACTGCTATGGGGATGATTATGTAAAACATACTTTGAGCCGATGTGCAAGCAAAATCACCTATTCTTGGTGCTGACACTCTCATGCTATGTACTCCGCCAGTAATACCCTCCAGAGGATTGCTTATTAGAGCCGGAATTATGAACTGAGCTGCTAATGTCGCCATAGCCAGGTAGAAGCCTTTAACCCTCAACGAGGGCAGACCGAAAATCAATCCGATTATACCGGCACTAAGGGCTGCGCAAGGCAAAGCTGCCCAAAATGACCAACCCAGCTTCGCAGTTAGTATGCCCGAGGTGTAAGCTCCCACTGCCATGAACGCTGCCTGTCCCAGCGAAATCTGGCCACAATACCCGGTAAGTATGTTAAGTCCATGGACCGCAATCAAGCTAATGCCAATAAAATTGAGTAAGTTCAGCCAGCGGCCGCTGAGGAATAGCGGTAGACTAAACAGGAAAACAAGTCCAATTACCAGTATTATCCACTGCAGACGGGTACGGACAATCGCCATATCTTTGGCGTAACTTTCATCATAAGTACCACAGGGACGAGCTACCGCCATTACTATATCCTTTCTATCCTCTTAAGCCCAAAAAGCCCCTCAGGGCGGATAATCAACACCACAAGCAGGATAATATAAGGTGTTATCTCCATCATCCACGTTGCAACTAAACCCCCAGCCAGGTTCTCCAGCACCCCCACCGTCAGCCCACCAATCAAGGCACCACCAATAGAATCCAGCCCACCGAACAATACCGCTGGAAAAGCCTTGAGACCAATTAGAGCCAAAAATTGACTTACGCCGAGTCGATACCCAAGAAGCATGCCGCCCACGGCAGCTACCACCCCACACAACGCCCAGCTCATGCTGAAAATGGTCCTGACATTTATCCCCCGTGCCTGAGCCACTTGATGGCTTTCAGCAGTGGCCCGCATAGCCAATCCCATCCGCGTCCGCTGATAGAACAAAAACAACAGAACAAAAAGAGCCATAGCCAAAAAGAATGACCACAACAGGTCATGAGAAAATACTATACCGCCAATAGATACTGGAGCTCCAGGTAAGAACTCGGGCAGCCTATGCTGATAAGCGCCCCAGATGCCCATTGCTACCCCATTTAAGAAATAAACTAAAGCCAGGGTTACCAACACCGCGCTCAACAGTGGCTGACCGATGAGTGGCCGCAGTGTAAATCTCTCTATCAGCAGCCCCAAAGCAATACTGCCTACCAAACTGACCACTAGGCTAATCCATACAGGCAAGCCAAATTGCTCCATAGACATCCAGAAGAAAAAGGCGCCAAACATCATCATCTGCCCTATGGCGAAGTTGAAAACGCTGGTGGACTTGTAAACCAACACTATCCCAAGTGCAATAAGTGCGTATACACCGCCCACCATCAATCCGTTAGCTGTATACTGAAGTACTGCTTCCATCGTCTTTAATCCACCGAGTTAATTTTGATAGCCGTCGTTATAGTACCCTTCCTGCCATCACGATAGGTAATCGGTGCCTCCACAGCCATCTCGCTGGCTCCGCTGTACAACGCGTCTATAAGTTCCTTGTAACGCTCCTCAACAAAAGTTCGCTTTATCTTCCGTGTCCTGGTCAGTTCCGCTTCATCAGCATCAAACTCACGATGCAAGTTAGCAAATTTCTTTATCCTCGCCCACTCTGGCAGGTTCTTATTTATCCTTTCAATGTCCTTACGAATAAGCTCAATTACTTCCGGCTTCTGAGATAAATCAGTAAATGTAGTGTACGGTATACGCCTGGCTTCAGCCCAACGACCAACATTATCTAATTCTATGTTTATTATGCAGACAACATAATCCTTGTCCCCACCGCCAATAGTCAATACATCCTTTATATACGGACTGAACCTCAACCTGATTTCAGCATACTGCGGTGAGAACTTACGCCCACCACTCAACTCCCGCAAGTCATTCATCCTGTCCATGACGATAAGATGTCCATCATCGGTGATATGACCAAAGTCACCGGTATAATACCAGCCATTCTTGAGTTTCTCCGCAGTAGCCTCAGGGCTCTTATAATAGCCGGAGAATAAGTTTTCGCCTTTGACTATTATCTCCCCATCATCAGATAGCCTGATTTCAACCCCTGGCATTACAGGGCCCGATGTTTCTGGTCTCACATCATCGTCTCTGTGAAGGGTGGCAAGACCGCCCTCAGAACTGCCATAAAGCTGCTTGATGTTGACGCCAATGGCCCGAAAGAAACGGATGACATCAGGGCTGATGGGCGCTGCTGCCGTATAAGCCATCCTAATTTTGGATAATCCCACTTTGTCTTTAAGGTCCCTAAATACCATCCAATGAGCCAGAAAATGCAGAAGGCGCCAAAATAAACCCGGCTTCTTCCTAGCCACCTGAATATCGGTGTACTTGTAGCCCACGGGCAAAAACAGATGATATAAGAACCTGTTAAAAGGCGTGGTATCAATTATCTTAGCCTGTATTAGACGATTTACGCTCTCCCAATTACGCGGTCCCCAAAAAAGGACCTGAGCACCAATTTCCCTGATGTTCTCCTGTACGGTTTCAGGCTCCTCAGGAAAACTGACTTCCATACCAGAAACCAGCGACCCAGCAATACCCAAACCCTGCTCTGTAATCCAGGCTGGCGGCAAGAACGAAACATACTGCTCATCCTCACGCCATCTGTCCACATTCCACCAAGCTTCACCTGCCTGAATTGCGGCACTATGTCTCAACATCGCACCCTTAGGCAAGCCAGTCGTGCCTGAGGTATAGCAAAAAACAGCTACATCTTCCCCACTGCCCCGCTCTAAGTTCGCCTCGAACAAACCTGGGTGAAGTTTCTCGTATTCTTTACCCAGATGGATAACTTCATCAAAACTCATTAAAATAGGGTCATCGTAGTTCCATACCCCTTTAGGGTCCCAGTAGATGACCTTCTTAAGCAATGGAAGTTCATCCTTGATCTGAAGTAGCTTGTCCACCTGCTCCTGGTCATGGGCTATCACAATCTTAGAATCAGAATGTTCAACAAAATACTTGACCTCAACAGGCATACAATCGGTAAATACGCCAACCACAACTCCACCAGCTGCTTGAGTCGCCAGCTCTGCCCAATACCACTCTGGCTTATTCTCACCCAAAATCGATACCTTGTCTCCTCGCTCCAATCCCAGGCTTATCAAGCCCAGAGAGAAGTACTTAACCTTCTCGTAATAGTCTTTCCAAGTATAAATCTGCCAAATGCCGAACTCCTTGACCCTCATGGCAACCTTCTTGTCGCCATACTTGTCATAGTTTTGCTTCAACAGTTTGGGTAAAGTAGGCGCTACCACCTATCCCTCCACGTTACTCTTCTTCTCCCAAATATGCCTTAATTACTGCAGCATCAGCCTTGATTTTATCAGGCGTGCCCTCAGCAATCTTCTTGCCAAAATCTAGAACCACAATTCTGTCAGCAATATCCATAACCACGCCCATATCATGCTCCACCAAAATTATGGATTTGACGCCATCCCTCAACACCGGTGTATCTGGATATGTTTCACCCTGCCCTTCAAAAATATCAATAATGAATCGAGCCATATCTTCTTTCTCCTCAACATTCATTCCCGCCATTGGCTCATCTAAAAGCAAAAGCTTTGGCTCCAACGCCAAAGCTCTACCTAAGTCAACACGCTTCCTCTGCCCATAAGGAAGAGACCCTACTACCTTCTTCCTTATCGGCTCCATCTCTAGAAAATCAATAATATCCTCCACTACACGCCGATGCTTAATCTCTTTGTTGTGTTCCCAACCAAAGTAGATAGCTCCAGTTACGAAATTCGGTTTCAAATGAACATGCCTTGCTGCCATTAGGTTGTCCAACGTGGTCAGCCCGGTATAAAGCTGTATGTTCTGAAAAGTCCGCGAAATGCCTAGCTTGGCAATCTTGTAAGATGGGAGTCGCGTGATTGTCTGGCCATCGAAATTAATAACGCCCCTGTCTGCACGATAGAAACCATTTATACAATTGAGCAGGCACGTCTTTCCAGCCCCGTTAGGTCCGATGATAGCGAGTATCTCCCCCTCTCTTACCTCAACATTAACCTCTGAAAGCGCTTCCAAACCGCCAAAGCTGAGAAATAGGTCCCGAACCTGTAATTTTACCCCTGCTTTCCCCGTGATAGCCAATGCCGACCCCTCGCTTCCAAAACCATCAATAACCATCTACAGATTATAACACCAACATGAACTTTGTCAATCAGTCAAAGTACCTATCTAACTGACCAAAGCAAGCAAAGAAACACATGCTTCAACAGAAATTGGACTTGATTGATGAGCAATAAAAAGCTATAGTCTTAACATGGAGGTTTCCCGAAGGGAAGGGTGTGAAATGACAAAACTGAGCGTTGGCAAAATCAGGGGTTTACAGCAGATTTCGACGCCTGAAGGAGTCTTCACAATGTGCGCCATGGACCATAGAGGCTCCCTCAAGGCTATGATTGAAAAGGAGCAACTTGATGACAATGTTGACTACCAAGAATTGGTAGAACATAAGCTGGAGCTGTGCTCTACATTAGCTCCCCATGTTAGTGCAGTCCTGCTGGACCCCAACTATGGCGCTGCGCAGTGCATCACCGGAGGAGTTCTTCCCGGATACACTGGTTTGCTCATCAGCATCGAGGCTACTGGCTACGAAAGTGACCCCCAAGGACGAATAACCACCTTGCTCGACGGCTGGAGTGTAGAAAAAATCAAACGGATGGGTGGCTCAGCAGTAAAAATTCTGGTCTACTATCGCCCCGATTTGGCAGAGGTCGCCAGTAAACAGTTAAAAACAATACAGATGGTAGCAAAAGATTGCCTGCAGTACGACATACCTTTTCTCGTTGAACCCAAAACCTACGCCACAGAAGGAGAAGACACTAAATCATCGCATTTTTCTACCCGTAAACCAAGCCTGGTAATCGAAACCGCCCGGCAGGTCACATCATTGCCAATTGATGTTCTTAAAGCAGAGTTTCCCGCCGACATAGAGTACGAAACAAATAGAGAAAAACTTCTACAGTTCTGTCAACAATTAAATGAGGCTTCACAAGTGCCTTGGGTCATCCTAAGCGCTGGCGTAGACTATGAAACATTTCGTGAAGAAGTCAAAATTGCCTGCAGGGCTGGTGCTTCTGGATTCCTCGGCGGCCGGGCTATCTGGCAAGAAGCCATACATTTTGCGGATAAAAAGGAGCGAGTGAAATTCTTGTCGACTACCGTAGCTGACAGGTTAAAAGAACTGGCCGAGATAGCCGCAAAATATGCAGTTCCTTGGTACCGCAAATTTGGCATTGAAGCTAACAATTTAACTGTCATTCAGGAAAATTGGTATAGGAGCTACTAAAATAGCAAATAAGATGTCTGTAAAGATTCTACGCAACCCTCCCCGAAGGACGAAAATAGTCTGCACTATTGGTCCGAGTACCTGCTCAGCATCGGTGATGAAAGAGCTACTCAACGCTGGCATGGATGTAGCTAGAATCAACTTCTCCCATGGCACCCATAAGGAGCACGCCAGCTATATAAAAATTCTCCGCCAGATAGCTAAACAAGCTGGCTTACCACTAGCCATAATGCAAGACCTACCCGGGCCAAAAAATAGAACGGGAAAACTTAAAAAAGGCACCGTTGAACTCAAAGAAAATTCGAGTTTTGTCCTCACCACAAGGGAAACACTAGGAGATGAACGCAAAGTATCAGTAGGTTTGCCTGGCTTGCCACAAAGCGTCAAACCCGGAGATATGATATTCCTTGATGATGGCACTATAAAGCTAAAGGTAACATCTACCAGCAAAACCGAGGTTGATTGCCAGGTGGTAGCCGGTGGTAGCCTTGGAGAGGAAAAAGGTATCAATATACCCGGCATGAAGTGGAGTGCCCCCACAATCACAGACGAGGACTGGAATCATTTGCTTTTCGGTCTGAAACATAATATAGATTTCATAGCTTTATCTTTTATTAAAGAAGCCGACGATGTTCTGAAAGTAAAAAATTTCCTACAAAAGAAGAAGAAGGCCCCAGCGATTATAGCCAAGATCGAGAGGCGGGAAGCTCTGGACAACCTTGGAGAAATACTAGCGGTAGCCGATGGTGCCATGGTTGCCCGCGGCGACCTGGGTATCGAAATTCCAATACAAAGAGTGCCTGTAGTTCAAAAGGAAATCATTCACAAGTGCAACCATTTGGGGAAGCCGGTTATTGTAGCTACTCAAATGCTGGAGTCGATGGTGAATACACCCCACCCCACTCGAGCTGAGGTCACTGACGTAGCCAACGCCATTTTTGATGGTGCCGATGCTGTCATGCTGTCAGAAGAAACCGCCATCGGCAACTACCCGGTAGAAGCTGTATCAATGATGACTCAAATTGCCATGGAAGCGGAGACAGCCCTACCCTACGAAGAGATTTTGGCAAACAAGGGTAAAGACCTCCAACCTCAAACCGATGATGCCATCAGCTACGCAGCTTGTCATACTGCCCACCAACTAAGAGCATCTGCCATCATAGCCTTTACTTCTTCAGGCAGTACTGCCAGACGTGTTTCCAAGTATCGCCCCAAGGTACCGATTCTTGCTATCACCCCCAACCAGACAACACAGAGACAATTATCACTATCTTGGGGAATACAAGCCTTTCAAATACCCGAGCCTTCAACTATAGCCGCGCTATTCTCACGAGGAGCTAGAGTCGCCAAGCGAACCGGGTTAGCCCACGAAGATGACTTGGTTGTTATCACCGGCGGTGTACCTATCGGTATCTCCGGCAGTACCAACCTATTAAAAGTGGAGACAGTCAAATGATAGCTACAGTAACTTTAAATCCGAGCCTGGACAAAACAGTTACCGTAGACGAGTTGGTAATAGACGAAACCAATCGATGGACCAGTCTGCGCCGAGACCCCGGTGGCAAGGGAATCAATGTCTCCCGAGTTGTTCACGAGCTTGGTGGTGAGACCATTGCTTATGGTCTCATCGGCGGCATTGACGGCAAAACATTCAAGCATCTCCTTAGACAACAGGGAGTCCCTTTTGACCTTACATCAATCAGAGAGGACGTAAGGACCAACTTTATCATCACCGATTTGAAAACTCGCCGCCAAACTAGAATTGACGCCCCGGGACCACACATCTCCAGGCATGAGTTGGACAATCTAATAAACAGGATAGCAAATATCAAACCGAAACCTGATTTCATTGTCTTCGCCGGCAGTGTCCCTCCTGGAATACCTGATGATATATATCGGCGATTAATAGAGGCAGCTAAAAATAACGGTATTAAAACTGCCCTCGATTCCGACGAAAAATGGCTGAAGGAGGGAATAAAAGCCAAGCCGAACGTCATAAAACCAAATGTGCACGAAGCGGAAGAACTGCTCGAGACAGAGCTGGCAAACGAGGAGGCAATAGTTAGGGCAGCAAAGACCCTGGTCAATCAAGGCATCGAGGTTGTAGCAATCTCCCGGGGCAAGGATGGACTCATAGTTGCCACTGGGGAAAATGTTCTAAAGGCAGTACCACCTCAGGTAGAGATACACAGCACTGTCGGTGCTGGTGACTCGACCGTCGCCGGGCTGGTGCTTAAGCTGAGCCAAGGATATGGAATCAAGGAGGCCTGTCGTTGGGCAGCGGCAGCAGGAACTGCAGCCACATTAACCCCAGGCACTGAGCTCTGCCGCAGAGAAGATGTGGAAAAACTTCTCCCTCAAGTGAAAGTAGAACAGCTATCCACTATGTAAGTTAAGAAAGACTCAGAACCCCTAAACAAACCAGGATACTACCGCGACTACGGCAGCATTCCAAAGATAGTAAGTTCAAAAGTGTCCTTATTTTTACTTAATATCAACCAGCCTCATTCGAACATTCTTGTAGCCAGCTTTAGCCGCAGGGTCTTTCTCCACCTTCCAAAGTTCAAAGGTGCCGGAGACTCGGTCGCCATTGTCGTCGAAAGTGATAATGCCGCTGGCGCCATCATAATTCTGCCCTATTTTTAGAAGAGCATCCCTTGCAGCCGCACCATCATAGGCACCTGCTCTCTCTATTGCCTTGGCAATCATCGCTATGGCATCGTAAGTAGTATCACAATAAACACTGGGGTCTTTTCCCGAGGCAGCTTGGTAGGCAGCAGCGAACTTATCATAAGCGGCACCAGAAGGACCAGCAGCTCTAGTACCAGCAATAATTGCCTTCGCCATAAATTCAGCACATTTCGGTTCCACAAACATGCCATCACCATAGTTGCCATCACAGCCCAGCCAGGCGATTTTATCCAATCCCATCTCAAAAGCCTGTTTAAAGACTATGATGCCATCCTCGGCATAAGTAACAGCAAGAACCACGTCCGGGTTACTACCTCTAATTCTTTCCAGTTCGGTGCGATAGTCCTTTTTAGCTGGGTCGAAATGTATTGATACTACATGCTTACCTGCCCATCCAGCCTTCTTAAGCGCATCAACCAGCGCCTTCTCTAATCCTACACCGTAAGGATTATCCTGAACTACGGTGGCCAATTTGGTGAACCCCTTCTCCAGAACAAATTTGGCCAATATTTCACCTTGAAAAGCGTCATGAGGCGTCGTGCGGAATACCCACTTTTTCCATCGCTGCTCAGAAATCGCTGGTGAAGTAGCAGATGGCGTCACCATCAACACCTTTTTCTCAGCTAAATAAGGTCCCGAGGCCATGGCTGCACCACTGGTCATGCCACCAACAAGCACCTTCACCCCGTCTATATCAACCATCTTTTTGACGCGATCTAGGCACTTGGCTGCCTCCGTAGCATCATCCTCTTCTATTAACTGTACTTGCTTCCCCAGCACCCCACCAGCAGCGTTTATTTCTTTAACCGCAAGCCTAGCACCTTTCATCATATCCTCACCCATAGGACCTAACAAGCCTGTGGTAGACAGTACACAGCCTATTTTAATTGCCCCAACTTCTTTTGGAGCACAAGCCACTGCTGGTACAAGCAAACACAGAGCAAATATTACTAATAATAACTTTTTAACCATGTATCACCCCTTCTTTAATATTTGATGTTTGAACCAATTCAGCGCGAAAATAACCTTTGGTTAATCACCCCCACTCCCAAAAATTTAATGCTGGTGTCCAATTTAGCAATAAACGCAAATTCGTGTCAACCCCTTTTGGACTCTAATCCCAAATAACGCTGTCTGGAAGAATCATCTGCAAACAAAGACTCAGCAGCTCCTTCTATAGCACAGGCACCATCAACCAAAACGTAACCTCTTTCAGCAATACTCAAAGCCTTTCTAACATTTTGCTCTACTATCACTATGGCTGTGCCCGCTCTTTCTATACTCCCCAGCTTGGATACGATTACTGAGATCGGCTTAGGAGATAACGAAGCTAACGGCTCATCAAGCAGCAGGACCCTAGGCTGAGCCATCATAGCCCTTGCTATAGCTAACATTTGCCTTTCACCACCACTCAAGTTTCCCGCCAGAGCATTTCTCTTCGCTTCAAGTTCAGGGAACATCTCAAATATCTCCGCCACCCCAACTTTAATAGAAGCTTTACCTCTTCTATGATATGCTCCCATATCCAGGTTCTCGGCTATAGATAAATTAGGAAAGACATTGCTTATCTGTGGGACATAACCTATACCTAGACTTATCAAGCGATCCGGGGCCATACCAGTGACATCCTGCCCCTGGTAAAATATTCGGCCACGGAACAGCTTGGCAAAGCCGAACAAACTCTTAAGCAACGTAGACTTGCCGCTACCGTTTGGTCCCACAATAGCCACAATTTCACCATCGCCTACTGCAATGGAAACATTATGCACGATAATAACATCGCCGTAGCCAGCATCAATATTCTCCATAGCAAGCACAGGTGACATCTACTACTCCCCGAAATAGATTTGATAGAACTCAGGATTTCGCACTACATCCTGTGGCTCGCCTTGAACCACTATCTTGCCCTTATCCATGACATAAACCCAATGAGCAAAGTCAAACAATAGCTCCAGCCTGTGCTCAATGATGAAGAAACTTAATCCTTCTCGACGCAAGTTCTCAATACCCTCAAAGATCCTCCTCCCCAACTTGGGATTCACTCCAGCCGCAGGCTCATCAAGAAGTAACAATGTTGGAGAAGCCATAAGCCCTCTACCTATCTCCAAAAGCTTCCTCTGCCCACCAGATAGTTCCCCAGCCGGAGAAAGAGCCAAACGGTCTAGCTCCAAAAGTTCGAGTATTTCCATTGCCCTATCTGCAAACTCCACCTCTTGTTTTTGCCAATCGCCTCTTAAGAAAAGGCTATTTAAGAAACTATCACCTTGATGCCCTCGTGCCGCAACCAGCATGTTATCTAAGACACTCAGACCTTGAAACAGTCGAGGTATCTGAAAAGCACTTACCAGCCCCAGAGCATAAATCTGGTGAGGAGCCAAATGGCTAATACAAGTACCGTTGAAATAAATAGCCCCCTCGTCAGGTCGATGAAGCCCGAGGATTGTATTAAATAAAGTGGTTTTTCCACTACCGTTAGGTCCTACTAATCCCCAAATGCTGCCACTTCTGACACCCAGACTTACTCCATTGACCGCGTAAACGCCGCCGAAATGCTTGCTAACTTCCCTTATTTTTAGTAGCTCTTCTTCCATGACCAACTCTATCTATCGCTTTCGTCTTAACTTTGCTTTCCCGTAACAAGCCTTGAGGTCTATAGAGCAAAATCAAAATAATTAAAACACCAAATAAGATATACTGCAAGTTGCTAGGGTCTACAGCTAAAGCCAGATAATCTTTGGCTATATTTGTCCCCCGGTCAAAAAGCATCACCAACGCAGCACCCAGCAACGCACCCCAGTTATTAGCTGGCCCATCCAAGATAACCATTATCCACACAGTAAAGGTAATCATAGGCATAAACATATAAGGGTCAATAAACTGAATATACTGAGCATAAAGACCACCAGCTAATCCAGCTATAGCTGAACCTAGCGCGAATATCTGAGCTCTATATTTAGCTCTATCCTTACCTAATGCCTCAGCAGCTATCTCATCCTCTCTTATAGCTCGTATCACCCTGCCATAAGGAGAATTAGCCAACAGTTGAACTACCAGAAAACAGATGACTAGACAAAGATAAACCAAGCCTATGTTTACCAGAACACCGACACGAGCAGAGGCACCGGCTACAGAAATAGCTGGAGAGACAGCCATGCCCCAAACACCACCAATCCAGCGCTCAGATTTCACAACCAGTCTCAAGATTTCACCAAAGGTTAAAACTACTATCGCTAAATGATCTTCTCTCAACCTCAGAGTGGGAAGAGAAACCAGAAATCCAACTGTAGCCGAGACCAATGCACCTGCAATTAGGCAAAGGTAAAAGGAGACACCGATTTCAGAGAGAAGAGCATAGGAATAAGCACCAACAAGAAAAAAGGCAACTTTACCGAAGTTAGCCAGACCTGCAAAGCCAAACTCCAGGTTCAAGCTCAATGACATTATGCCAAAGATGCCAATAAAAACAATAAGGTCAAGAACATAAACTAAAGGATCCAACTAAGCTCTCCTAAACAACATGGCTAACCCCTGTGGTTTAACAATCAAGGTTATTATCAAAATCAGGAAGGCTATGGCAACACGATACTCTGTAGATAGTCCTAAAGATATCAGAGCCACTACTCCGAAATTTTCAGCCATTCCAATGACAAAAGCTGCGACTATCGAGCCATAAAAATTGCCGATACCTCCCAAAATAGCCACAGCGAACATGGGTAATATGATATCCCAACCCGTCATAGGCCAAATCTGGGTATCCGCAGCGCGAAATATGCCAGCGATAGCAGCCAAACCAGCACCGATAAACCAGGTTATCCAAATCACTCTACTAACATTAATTCCAGAAGCTAATGCCAGCTCGGGATTGCTAGAAGTCGCTCGAATAGCTTTACCTATCTTGGTCCGCACCAAGACAAAGTGCATGACAAGTGCCAGGGCTATAGCAGCAAAGATAAGCCACAACCATAGCCCGTGACCCGCAGTGGACCTATCTCAAACGAAGACCAAGTTGTAGTAAAATACGAAGGCTTCCAACCCCAAAGTGCACCAAGAGAGTACCTGAGCACAAAACCTAAAGCAATCGAGGCTACCATGAGATGAATGATGGAGGCACCTCCTTCGGCCAGCGGTTGAAAAATCCCACAGTAACATAACACTCCTATTGTTCCAGTGACTAAAAAAGCAACAACCAGGGCTGCTAGAAAACCTAACCCCAATTGTTCAGCCACTAAATAGCCAATAAAAGCGCCTAATGAGATGAATTCGGCATGAGCAAAATTAGGAAATCTAGACAGACCATAAGTCAAGGTGAGCCCCACAGCCCCAATAAGATAAAGATTACCAGTAACCGCTGAATTGAAGAAAACCTGCGCCCAATTAACCTCAACCACAATGAATAACTATACCATACAAAAGCTATCTAGCCAAAGTGGTAATATTCTAAAAGAAAGGCTTATTTATTGTCCGCGTCCGCCAAATAAGCCTTCAACTGAATTAGGCTCGTTAATGCATTGCGTCCATCGCTTTGCTGTTTCCTATCCAGATAGAAGGCTTGGATACCTATCTCTCTAGGAGCAACAAAATCGAACTGTAGGTTATCGCCCACATGAACTACTCGTTCGGGCTGAACTCCCATCGCCTGACACACCCTCAAATAGAATTCAGAGGTTTTTAGCTGCTTGTAATCCGTAAGCGAGGAAAAGACTCTCGTGAAGTAAGGTTCGATATCACGAAGAAGGTGATTCAGAAAATCTCGCGTTGAGCCGGAGGCTATAACGAGCTTATACTTTCCACTTAATGAAGCCAGCACCTCTCCAACTTCAGGGTAGTAACAAACCTTACTCCGACATGTCTCCATTACTGAGTCAGGGGTACCTAAACCAAGCTTATCAAACCAATAGCGAACATCGTACCATTCCAATCTCTGGTCGCCTACCTTACGGTATTCCTCCTCGACGGTCTTTCTAGCCAGCTCGAAATCAATACCATTCCTCTCAGCATAGCGTTCAGGAATGGCTTCAAACCAGACAGCATAGCTGAAGTCTGGCGTCACCAGAGTACCTTCGGCATCGAAAGAGACTACCTTGATCTCACTCATATCTACACATCCCCAGGAGACATCTCCAAATCAAGACTTACTATCTCAGTCCTACCACTCTATAAACAACAACTGGTTCTGCTTCGCCCTTAAATGATTGAGACTCCAGTTCCTCAACCTTTACATAGCCACTCAAGAGGCGATAGGTCTCAGAGTCAATCCACACCTCACCGCCAGGAGTAACACTACAAATGCGAGAACTATATCGTCAGCACCGTCAATTACTGCATAGGATAGAGGCATTAAGGGACTCATGTCAATTAACAACCTAATTCCACTGCTATTGACTTTACCGACTAACATTGTTATCTTTGTGTTGGTATGGCAAACGTGGAGTTGAATGTTATTACGAGCGGGAATATTCCCTGGAGTGTTAAGAGGGAAATAGAAAACACATTCCGCGACTGCTATCGCCGGTTTGGGTCTAATGTCCCCTACAAAGTCGAAGTTCACATAGTGAATAGGGGGACGGATATGCATGCGCTCCTCAAAGAGGAAAAACTCAGACGTGGCATCACTACTAGTGGCGATGAGGAGTTTATTTGCTCCCATGATGCCTGGCGCGGTTATCCCCGTGTAATCTGCTGTCTGGAAAGATTAAATGCGCTTAACAAATTAGCTAGAGTAGGAGCAGTAAGACATGAAGCCGCTCACAGTGCTCTCCATGGCTCGCTGGAGTATTACATTTTCAGAATGCCTGATGATTGTCAACATACAGCGGCGATTAAGGGGCTTGATTCATCTGTGCTAGACCAAGCCCTTTATTTCGTGTCTGTAGCAGTTAAGGATTTTGAAGCTACTAGATTTTTAGTTCACCATGACTTCATTGGCTGCCAGTTTGCCTTTGCCTTAGAATGGCTCCAACCTTCGGAGCAAGACAAATCAGCCTGGAAGTTAGCTCAAGCAAATCGCCAAGCAAAATTCATCTTCCTGACAGCTTTGCTTAAGCCGATACTCTTCGCTCATCCGTTGCTGGCCTTGCCACGGTCAAAAAAGATTTCCCTGGAACACCAAGTTCAATTAGCGAGAAAAGTGGAAGAACTGTTGGAATACCTAGGTACTGCTGAACAGAATAGATTGCTACAGGTGACAAGTATGATAGCGGAAGACTCCACCGATGACACCCACAGGAACGTTGACTCTGCCATGCGCCAAGCTATGAACCTAGCCTAACTTGCTAATTACAGGCTTATCCAGCAATAGTGTATTCCCTAATAATTACTGGATTTTGCAAATCATGATGAGGTCGTTTTGTAGTTGCCTCTTTCTTTGTCACTCTGAACCCGTTTTATCGGGATTTACCGGGAGAGGAATCTCACCCTTTGTACGCAGTTTCGCCTTATTTAGATTCTTCGGTCGCGGAGTTTGCCCTGAGTTGAGATTCTTCAGTCGCTCTTCCATAGAAGGGCTGCCTCAGAATGACATTAAACGAAGGGCGCTCTCAGAGATGACACGGGGCCCGGAGGTAACTTTATAATCACATGATAGAAATAGACGGTTCTGTCAAATCGGGCAGTGGGACACTGCTGCGTTATGGCATCAGCCTGGCTACTCTGCTTGGTGAGGAACTGCACATGTGGAATATCAGAGCAGGTAGAGGCAAGCCCGGTTTGCGTCCTCAGCATCGCCAATCGGTTCTAGCCTGCCGGAATATGTCCCATGGCATTGTGGAAGGCGCGGAGGTGGGGTCAATGGAGATATATTACAAACCGGGCAAAGACATAAAAGGTGGTCACTACAAATGGGATATAGGCACCGGCGGCTCAACCACAATGCTCGCTATGACCTTGCTACCTGTAGCCTGTTTTGCCAAGGAGCCGAGCACGTTTGACATTTCGGGTGGCCTGTTCCAAGATTTTGCTCCTTCAGCTTACCATATGAAATACGTCCTTTTCCCTACTTTACAGAAAATGGGAATAAACGCTGATTTAGAAGTCAAACGCCCCGGATATGCTGAACAAGGAGGTGGCATCATAAAAGTTGGTGCTGAACCGGTGGCAGACAAGATTAAGTCTATTAAACTTCTTAAACCAGGTGAGGTCAAGCAAATAAACGGGATTGCCATTTGTTCACACTTAAAGCAAAACAGGGTTAGCGACCGGATGGCAGAAGAATGTTACCGAACACTGAAACAGGATGGCTATAATGCCAGAATAAAGGCAACTTATGACACTACAGCCAACCATGAAGGTGCTGCCTTAGCCATTTGGGCAGAAACTGACGCTTACCTTTTCGGCTCGGACAGAGCTGGAAAAAGGGGAAGGCGGGCTGAAAACATCGGAAGCTACGTAGCTAATAACCTAATTCAGGATATCAAGTCTGGAGCTACGGTTGATAGATTTCTGGCCGACCAGTTAATAATCTATGCTGCTCTAGCTGATGGTGCAACTGAGTATATTGTACCTCGAATAACTGACCACGTTGAAGCTAACCTATGGCTGGTAGAGCACATTTTGGGTAAATTCAGTGCCAGAACAAAGATAATTGGCAATCGGCTCAAGATAAAAGGTGTGGGTTATGCCCATAGGTAAAGAAACTAAATACCGACGCTACTTAGGAGCTCTTGCTTTAGGCTGCTCAATCTTTCTTCTAATGGCCGTGCTAAATCGTTCAGCCTCTTTTGCCATTCCCCTTTAGCTCGAATGTTAATCTGGTTGATAGCTGTGCCTGAAATCCTTAACTGGTGTAGTATCTCCCTACCAGCCCTTTCTATCTCTCGCCTCTCATTATTCTCGGCCTCCCGGTATTCATGGAAAAGCTCTTTTATCTTGTCCATAATCTGCGCTGATGCTTCAGCCTTGGATAAACTGAGAATGCCTTGGCCTATCTCATCCAATTTTAGACTATATTCTAGGTCAATGCCTTCGACTAATCGGTGAAGTACTGCCTGGCTTATTAATCCCTTATCCTGGCCACTATGTTTGCTAAGTTCAGCCTCCAGAAGACGAACATCATGCTGGCTAATGTATTTCTCAGCCAGCGTCTTTCCAATCAGGCGGCATCTGTTCTCTCTCTGCTTTTTCCGTTCCTCGGCTGTTAGCTCGCCTAGCTTATTGGCTTTCTCCTGGGCTATTTCCCAGGCGCTTTTGATTTCTCCCACTTATCTCAAACTTTACTAGAATCTAATTGGTCTTCGGCGGCATTTTACACTATAATTAAATTAGATTCAAAACTATGCATCAGTCATCTAAATACTTTCAGTCTGTTCAGCTTGCTGAAGGCTTTTACTGCTACATCTGGCAGGGAAGGGGCAATAATTGCAACAGTTGCCTTTTTGCCAACGTGCTCCGGGGTGAGCGTCCTCATGTCATCGTTGACCCGGGGCACATAACCAATGAGATGGGAGAAACTTGCCTCGATTATTTGAGCAAAGCTATAGAAGGAGATGGTTTCAAAGTTAGTGACATAGGCTTGATAATCAATACTCATAGCCATCCAGACCACTGCCAGGCAAATGAGTCAGTGATTAAGAAAAGTGGAGCTTGGGTCACTTTGTCTGCAGAAGAAGACGAATTTCGCAATACACTAGGGAAAAAGTTGTACTCCATGTTCAGAATGAAAGCGCCACAATTCACGCCCTTTTTCTTCCTCAAAGAGGGGACCTTGGAGCTAGGTGCTAAGAATAAAACTACACTCCAGGTTTTTCACACGCCGGGTCATTCCCCGGGCTCGATTTGCCTGTACTGGCCCGACAATAAGCTCCTGATAACCGGAGATGTAGTCTTTTATGGCAGCATTGGCAGGACAGATTTTCCCAGCGGCAGCCTCTCATTGCTCAAGAGAAGTATAGACAGGTTATCGCAGCTTGATGTAGAGTGTCTGGTCCCCGGGCATAACACCGAATACGGCAGCATCATAAAAGGTAAGCTGAATGTAGAACGCAACTTTCAGGCAGTAAAATTGTTTCTCTAAAGGTTTACCTGTCACCATGGGCAATAGCGAAGAGTCTCAAAGTGCAGCATTAAGCGAGAGGGAGATTATTCGCTGCACTCAGAATGACCTAGGTAAGGGTAGTAGGTTAGACTTCTATGGAAGCCGATGAGAGAATTCAACATGCTATAGAGCACACAGAGGTGGTGAGGCCGCCTAAACAAAGTCTGGCTACCTTCGGCGCCACCAATATATACTATTATCTGGTTACCGAATTGACAGAGTGGGTAAATGTGGTTAGAGAAGGGAGAGTAATTGCTGCCCGACCAAAAATCGTAACCCCTTCTTATTTAATTAATCTCGAGGGATTTAGTCCACAGGCTAGAAGATTTATAGAGATGATGGCGGAAAGATATCCCCATGAGCCCGGCATTTTTTACACGTACAAGAATGAGCCTAGAGAAATGAACATTGTTTCAGAATCTGTTCAGGCAGTGATAGAAAAACTTAACCGACGTATAGATAGCCAGCGCGACCCACTAAGCGCCATCATTAAAGGTGTTGAAGAGCTCTGGGATGTGTCTCTGCTCAAGTTTACTTACGAGTTAACCAAAAGCTCGGTGTCTAACAATGTAGCTGAGCTGGAAAGAAGCGGACTTTTGCATACAGATGCTGCCGGTGTACCCCGAGACGCCAGAAATTATATCGAAGAGCTTTTCGAAAAAACAAAGCGAGACCCGTCTTGGGCACCTGAGCTGATATCTGAATTAAGACGATGGGGCCTGTTTTACGAGTATCAAGACAGGTTTCTCAGCCTGTTTAAGAAAAGATGATGGCTTCTAAATCTTATCACAGGTAGTTTTTTGTTTACCGGAAACAGAACATTCTTCTTGTGAAAACCGAAGGTTTTTGAAATAGTTGTCTAAGCCTATTGACAAGAGTGCTTATAGTGGTACTATATTATATACTGTAATGCCGGATACAGGGCGCTAGGAGATAGCAAGAGAGCAGTGCCATGAACCTGAGAAGGTGCAATATCGAAATAATAGGTGACATGCTCAGGATAGGTGAGAATGGGGCTGGCAAAACTAAAATAATGTATAGCGCCAACATGAGCTATAGCCAGTTACAAAAATATCTAAGCTTTCTTATCAGCCACGATTTCATTGATAGACTAGAAGTAGGCAATCCGAAGGTGACTTACCGGGTGACTGAAAAAGGATTAGCTTTATTGAAAAGCATAGATACTGTACTGGAAGTTCTTGAATTCCGAGATGATAATTATTAGTTTGAGTTCCTACTTGGTCTTCGAGTTGTATTTAAAGTGCTCAGGTTAATTCGTTAATTTTTGAAGAGGAGGAGTTGCCTATGCCCGAAAAAAGAATGCTCATAGTAGACTCTGATGTAATAAGGAAGATAGATGAAAACCGAGGTGATATGACCATTTCGGATTTTATCAGCTTTCTTATCGACAGCCAGTTGAAACAGGATGCCAATGGACAAAATAGTAACCACGTAACTAAAGAGGAATTCCGCCAGTTCGAACAGGGGATAAGAGAACTTCTGCGCAACTTTTTAGAATTTTTCCTCAGCTACGGACTAGAGTTGGGCAAACAACCAACAGATAGAGAGCTTGACAAGCTAGCTCACAAATTACAGGCCATGGGCATCAGTACCAAAGCCAAGAGCACCTAAAAGCCACACCTGCCCCATTGCCTCCTCGCATTATACCCTCATTCCAATACGATAGAACTATCTTCTAGAACACAATCACTTCCCAAGCTAATTCAAACGTGCCATAGTAGTCCTAGGCTATTTAGTTTAGCTGAGGAGGTGCATTGTGTCTAAAATTCTGGAATTCTGGTACCAGGGGAGGCACGAGGAGCTGTGGCAGATGTGCTGTGGCTTTATAGACTTAAGCCTGGAGCAGTTTATGGCTATCCAGAAACGGTTGTTATTGGAGCAGCTCAGACTGCTTAAGAATTGCGAATTAGGCAAGAAGTTGATGCGTGGTGCCATGCCCGAAACTGTGGATGAGTTCCGGGAGCTGGTACCACTGACTACATACGCTGACTATTGCCCTGAATTGATAGAGTACAGAGAAGACGTATTACCAACAAAACCTTTGTTGTGGCAGCATTCTGCAGGCAGGTCGTCTGAGTATGGATTTAAGTTGACTCCGTATAAATGGGTGCCCCTCACTACTAGATTCTGTCATGAGCTTGGAGTGCTGATGTTTGGTGCCGCGATTTTTGCCAGTTGCAAGACAAGAGGTGACCTCTCAGGACTTAGAGACCATGCTAAGGTTGTCTACACCGTAGCTCCCAGACCTTACACCTCAGGTGTCCTAACTTACATTATGAGGGAACAAACCAATTCAGACTTTCTACCGCCCCTTGAGGAAGCGGAAAAGATGCCTTTCGAGGAAAGAATTGAACTTGGCTTTAGACAGGCTCTTTCTCAGGGGATTGATTTCTTCTTTGGTATGCCTATCGTTCTTGTCGGCGTTGGTGAAAGGCTTAGCCAGCGGTCAAATAAAGCAGACATTCGTCCCTTATTGTCCGAGCCAAGGGCATTGTTCCGCCTAGCTAAAGGATTGGTTAAGAGCAAGCTGGCTCGCCGTCCCATGCTGCCCAGGGACCTGTGGTCAATCAAGGGAATTATGTGTGGTGGTACTGATGGCGTTGTCCTCAAAGAGCGGATAAAGAATTTATGGGGCAGATATCCCTTGGACACCTACACTTGTAGTGAAGCTGGCATTATAGCTACTCAGACCTGGGACTATAATAGTATGACCTTCATTCCCAATCTTAATTTCCTCGAGTTCATTCCGGAGGCGGAGTATACAAAGTGGGAGTTGGACAATTCCTACCAGCCGAAGACAGTGCTGCTTAGTGAGGTGAAAGCCGGTGAAAACTATGAGGTAGTCATCACCAACTTTCATGGTGGAGCTATGGTCAGGTACAGAATGAAAGATGTAATTAAGATAACTTCTCTGAAAAATGAAAGGCTCGGCATCGATATCCCGCAAATGACCTTTGAAGGCCGACTTGATGATATTATCGATATTGGTGGCATGATCCGTTTGACAGAAAGGGCAATCTGGCAGGCAATAGAAACTACTAATATTCCTTACGCGGACTGGACAGCGCGTAAGGAGGTTGTTGATGGAAGGCCAGTACTTCACCTCTATATAGAGCTTAAAGACAACTATATTGCCAGTGAGAAGGGTGTAGCTACAGCAGTACTCCAGCAGCTTAGAAAGTTTGATGAAGGCACTTTCTACGGCAGCTTGGCACGTATCGCAGACCCGAATCCGCTCAAGGTTACCTTGCTGTCTTGCGGTGCTTTCACTGATTACATAGCTCAGCGGCGGGCTGAAGGCGCTGATTTAGCTCATCTAAAGCCTCGTCACATCAATCCCTCAGAGAGGGAGCTTTCATTGTTAGGGGAGAAGATGAAAGTTGTGCCTGTAGAGGCGGCTGTGACTGAGACTGAAGTTGCGGCCAGGCAATAGCACCAGAGTGCAGCCCAAAAATGTTTGCTCTGCTATTTTGGATAAATAACTTGATAACTGAAAAGCAAAGGGGAGGAAATTAATGGCAAAATCACAAGTCATCGAGAGAGAAGAAATTAACCTCAGGATAGAGGATTCAGTTTCTGAAGAATTGAGGTTCTGGCAGGAGTTTAACCAATTTACCCGCAGCAAACTCGGTCGTCCGTATCTTGAAGGTAAACTTTATGAGGAGTTAAAAAGGGGGATTATAGAGTTTTTGGGCTCGCCGGAAGGATGCTGGCTCGATGCCGGGTGTGGGAACCTACCGGCATCTAAATGGATTTTGGAAAAGGCACAGGGAAATGTACAAATTTGGGCTGGTGATATTGACGTCAATGGAGCTAATGAGGAAATTAGACAAATCAAAGACGCCCGTCTGATTACAATCGTGAATACAGACCTCACAGAAGAATGGCCATTCCCAAACGATTTCTTCGACGGTATCGTTGGAAACCATGTTTTTACCTTTTTGACCAGAGCCCAAAAAACGGCAGAGAAAGCGAATGGAGTATTGAAAGAAGCTCTCCAAGAGGCCTACAGGGTTTTAAAACCGGGAGGAATACTAATCTGGACTATGCCCAACAAAAACGCCAGTACGTTGCGTGGATTGTTACACGTCCTGAAGTATTTGTTAGACCCTTCCCGCTGGCGAAAATATGGGCACTCTCTCCTCTTGACTTACTTGAAGACAATGAGATATACCCGGAAAATCGAACGGAAAAATAAAAAGGGGATTTATACACTTTTAGAAAAAGAGGAATGCGAGCGAATACTTCGCTCGATAGGTTTTACAGATTTGGAATGGAAGGATGTCTTTGCCAAACAATCTTGGCTAAGCAGAGCTAAGAAACCAGCTTGTTAAGAGTGTGTTTATCAATAATTCATTCCTAATGTAGCTCAGTCTCTCCGAAAATGTAGTCCCGACCCTTTAGAGTCGGGTTCCCGAGGCTGAAGCCTCGGGGCTACATGTTTAATGTGCATCACCAATGTAGCTACAACTTTTCCCACAAAGTGGGAGAGCAAATAGTCAGTTAGAATTTTCGGACAGCCTCTTTTTACACCCCACACCAAATCTAATATTTCTATATGCTTGTTGTGATATCCCACCAACGTACGTATTTTTTAACATGTAGTGCGACCCTTCAGGGTCGCCTTTCCATAGGAGGCTTCAGCCTC
>VGNY01000004.1 GCA_016865895.1 Chloroflexota bacterium
CTCTGTGCTAATGTCATTTAGGGCTTACCTCCTTATGGTTTGTTGCTTAGACTATAAAGTCTACCACAAGGTAGGTGAGCCCCAATTCTTACCCTTTCGGAAAAGCCTGAATAAAAAGAACGCTACTGAAAATTGCCTGGTTGAGAAATTGATATGGGGAATCCCGGATAAATAATAATCCCGCACGGTCATTGAACATTAGGGCGTATTGTGTACTGATGCGATATGTTAGCCATTTGGTATAATTGTTGGGGGCAGGTCAAACGGGTATAAGCTGGAGAATTGACAACAGACTATGAGAAATATATTATAATATAAAAAGGGGGAAGCACTTTCTGAAAGCGGTTACTTATAACTAATATGGAGGTTGAAAGATGAAAAGGTTGCTAATTCCAGTTTTGCTGTTTCTGGTGATGGGTGTGGGTTGTGTACCAGGTGGGCCAATTACTATCACCACTACCACTCAGCCGCCGGTCATAAACTCCTTCGATGCACGTCCACCAACCATTGCCGCTGGCGAATCTGCTACTCTTAGCTGGAGCGTTGCCGGGGCAACGGCGGTCAGCATAGACCAGGGAGTAGGCAATGTGGCTCTGACTGGGAGCAGGGCGGTAACACCGAGCGTGACCATTGTCTATACCCTGACGGCAACTAACGCAGCCGGAAGCAGTACTGCTACAGCCCAGGTTATAGTTTCAGGAGCACCATCACCCCCTCCGTCTCCTAGTCTGCCGGTTGTCAACTCTTTTACTGCTAGCCCGCCTAGTATAACTGTTGGTGGCTCAGCTACATTGAGCTGGAATGTGTCAAATGCGACATCGGTAACCATTGACCAAGGAGTAGGTGTTGTTGCCTCCTCAGGGACTACGTCTGTTTTTCCAGCAGCGACAACTACTTACACACTGACAGCTGCTAATGCTGCGGGGAGCACTACGGCATCGGCTCAGGTCGTGGTTTCAGGAGCACCATCGCCTTCAGGGTTGCCAGTTGTTAATTATTTCATGGCTAACCCGCCCACTATATCTGCTGGTGGTACCACTACCTTGGGCTGGAGTGTGTCTAATGCTACATCGGTAACTATTGACCAAGGTGTAGGTGCTGTCGGGTTAGTAGGGACTGCACCTGTGTCACCGGCAACGACCACCAGTTACACTTTGACGGCTTCTAATGCGGCTGGCTTGTACAGTCTTACTATTACAGTTATGGTGACTGGGGCACCGTCCCCGCCCGGACCTGATACTACACCACCAACGGTGCCGGTGCTGTTGTCTCCTTCCATTGGTGCTACTTTGCCTCAGCCGAGCAGCCCGTGGTCTTTTGACTGGGCTGATTCTTCTGACACGGAGAGTGGTATAAAGCAGTATCAGCTTTATGTAATTCATAGTGGAGCAATTAACCCGGCTATAGATGAGTATGTTACTGCTTCTTACTATACGAAGACTTCGGGTGGTTATATTGGTCATGATTCACTCACTAACTGGACCTGGAAAGTAAGAGCTCAGAATAACGCTGGACTGTGGAGCGACTGGTCTCCTGTTAGAGTTTTCAAGGTAGAACCCAAGATAACAAGTGTACTCGATATAACCCAAACAGGTATGGGTGCCTCTGCTGTTTTCGGCTGGAGTTCTGGCTATGTCAATGTAGGTCAAGGGCAAAGTTTTAAGGTTACCCAAGCTGGTTGGTTTGACGAGTTCCAGATATACCTCAGCAGTTCGCAGCCGACAAGTACCTCTGACATTATAAGATGTGACATGAGGAATGCTGCTGGCACTGTGCTCCAGTCTGTTTCTGTTGCAGGGTTCGCCGCGGGTTCCGGGCGATGGGTAAAGTTCAGTTTTGGTTCGCAGAAATATATCACTCCAGGAACATACTATTGCACTTGTTATGTAGTAAGCCCAGCAGCAAATCACTGGTACTCTATACATGCCAATACTAACGATGCTTCTTATCCTGATGGCGGTCGGTATGTTTCCACAGGAGGTAGTCCTCAGAATTGGGGAACGTGGGTCAGTTATCCCTGGGACCTCGCTTTTAAGGCGAAAATCTTGGTTGGACCCTAATAATGTGAGGCGAAAGTAGGGACTGGCGAAGTTGACTTGTGGGATAAAGTAGAGGGGTTGTTGCTCATTAAAGATTGGTAATAGTTGCTCGTGATAGAGGGTTAGGTTACATTTTGCTTGTTGCCAACATTATCCAGACGTTTAGGATATCGGCCCTTCCAGTTCAAAGCGATAGTTTTCGATGACCGGGTTGGCAAGTAATTTGTGGCACATTTCATCAACCTGTTTGCGGACTTCACCAATATCACTTCCCTCAATGCGGACCTCGATATATTTCCCGGCACGGACGTCTTCGACTGAGGTGAAGCCGAGATTATGTAACGCCCCTTTTATGGTCAAGCCTTGTGGGTCATTCACCGTTGGCTTGAGAGTGATGTAAACCTTAGCCAGATACATTCCTGCAGTGTCCTTCCAGTTAATAGTAAATTATTTTCAATGTAGTGTGACCCTTTAGGGTCGCATAAGGCGGGGCTAAAGCCCCGCAGCTACATTTGTAAGCAATCTTTCTCATAGTGTCCTTCCGGTTAAGCGTTGGTAGGCTTCCCGATACCGATTGGTTGTAGCCTTGACAACCTCGGGCGGCAGCATTGGTGCTGGTGGCTCTTTGTTCCAGCCTGAATCTACCAACCAGTCACGAACCGGTTGCTTGTCGAAACTTGGCTGGGAACGTCCCACAGAGTACTGAGAGGCATCCCAGAAGCGACTTGAATCTGGCGTCAGTAGCTCGTCAATGAGGACAAGCTTGCCATCAACAAAACCGAACTCGAACTTAGTATCGGCAATGATAATGCCTCGCCCTTGAGCATAGTCCCGGGCGTATTGGTAAATAGCCAGGCTCTTTTCCTCAAGGTCACTAGGAGTAGTTTTCCCCACCAGGTTTTCCAGCTCTTTTTTGCTCAGAGGCTGGTCATGCCCGGTGTCAGCTTTGGTGGTTGGTGTAAATAAAGGTTCAGGTAGCTCCTGACTTTCCTGCAGTCCTTTGGGTGCGGATATGCCTGAAACAGTGCCAGATTCTTTATATTCTGCCCAGGCTGAACCGGAAAGGTAGCCGCGAACTACACACTCAACAGGGACGCGCTCAGCTTTGAGAGTAATCATTGACCGACTGATGAGATAGTCTGGTAGGGTAATATTTGGTGGAAGGTATTGCTTGAGGGAGTTCAATTTATCAGTCGGCGTTATTAAGTGGTTGGGCACGATATGTCGTGTTTTTTCGAACCAGAAGCACGAGAGTTGGTTGAGCACCAGACCTTTATCCGGGATAGGATTAGGCAGGACAACATCAAAGGCGGAGAGTCGGTCTGTAGATACTATTAACAGCTTATCACCCAGGTCATAGGTGTCCCGCACTTTTCCCCGGCAGAACAAGGGAAGGGGCAAATTTGCTTCTGATAAAACTATTGACATAACCCTCCTTAGTTCAAAGCGATTGTGGCGCCAGCTCCTCAGTTTTAGCTGCTTTAGCCTTCTTTTTCTCGGTTATGCCTAGCCGACGAAAGACTGCATCCACATGTTTGATGAAGTAGTTGTAGTCAAAGAGGGCCTCCAGTTCTTTTTTGGACAGATGAGCCATTATATCAGCGTCAGCCTTGAGCAGGTCTGAGAAACTGGTTTTCTGTTTCCAAGCTTTCATGGCATTTCGTTGGACTAACTCATAGGCTTTTTGACGACTTAATCCTTTGTCTATCAGCGATATAAGCACTCGTTGGGAGAAGACCAGGCCTTGAGTAAGCTCAAGGTTTCGGCGCATGTTATCAGGATAGACTTGGAGTCCTTGCATCACAGAAGTGAAGATACTCAGGATGTAGTCCAGTACTAGGCAAGCATCGGGAAAGATGACGCGTTCGGTGGAGGAATGGCTGATATCCCTCTCATGCCATAGGGCCACATTCTCCATTGAAGTAAGTGCGTAACCTCTTACCAATCGGGCCAATCCGCAGACGCGCTCACAAAGCTCTGGGTTGCGTTTGTGGGGCATCGCCGAGGAGCCGGTCTGCCCCGCAGTAAATGGCTCTTCGGCCTCCAATATTTCAGTTCTTTGCAAGCCCCTGATTTCTGTGGCGAACTTCTCCAGTGAGCTGGCGATGATGGCCAGAGTGGTGACGAACTGAGCATGGCGGTCGCGCTGGATAATCTGGCTTGATATCGGTGCTGGAACCAACTCTAGCTTGGCGCAAGCTCTCTCTTCAACTTCTGGCGGCACGGTGGCGTAAGTGCCCACAGCCCCGGAGATTTTGCCCACGCTGATAGTTTTCTCCGCTTCGGCTAACCGAGCGGCATTGCGTTTCATCTCCTGTGCCCATAGAGCTAGTTTTAAGCCGAAGGTGATAGGTTCGGCATGGACGCCGTGAGTCCGGCCTATCATGATGGTTTGTTTATGCTCGATGGCTTTGTCTTCAAGTACAGTGATTAGTTCGGCAATGTCTTGAACCAAAAGTTTCGAGGCTTCTTTCAGTTGCAGGCTAAGCGCTGTATCAATAACATCGGAGGATGTAAGGCCGAGGTGAATGAAGCGAGATTCATTATCTAGGCTCTCGGCTACTGTTTGAAGGAAAGCGGTCATATCATGGTGGGTTATTTTAAGGATTTCGGTGATGCGCTCCAGACTGTAGCGTGCCGCCTTTATCTTTGGAATGGCCTCTTTGGGTATAGTGCCTATTTCTGCCCAACCCTCACAGACAGCAATTTCTACCTGAAGCCATTTATCGAACTTATTTTCTTCAGACCATATTTTTTTCATCTGTGGTCGGGAATAGCGTTCAATCATATTCTTCTCCAGATTGTTTTACTCACTGGTCATTCTGAGCTGCTCCACTTGTCACTCTGGGCGAAAGCGAAGGGTCTCCGGAGATTCTTCGGTCGTGAAGTTTACACTGAGCTGTGTTAGATTCTTCGCTGCGCTCAGAATAACACAAAAAGCGAGGTGCTCCATCAGAATGACAAAAGCAATAATTATCCCTCAGCCAGTTTTTGCCTGTATTTTTCGTAGGCATCTCTTATCTCTTTATATTTCACACCGAGGATTTGAGCAGCTAGCAAAGCTGCGTTTTTAGCGCCGGAAGTACCGATGCCAACACATGCTACAGGTACTCCGGCTGGCATCTGGACTATGGAGTAGAGCGAGTCAACGCCTTTAAGTTCACTGGTGGGCAGTGGCACACCGATGACTGGCAGTGTTGTCAGGCTAGCCAGAACTCCGGGAAGGTGCGCAGCAAATCCTGCCGCAGCGATAATGACTTCAATCCCTCGCTCCTTGGCCTTGGCGGCGTATTCACGAAGCCGCTGCGGGCTTCTATGAGCTGACATGACTAAAAATTCGTATTCGATATTTAATTGTTGCAGCATATCTAGTGCTGGTTGTATTAATGGCTCATCGGTTTTGCTGCCTATGACTATCCCGACTAAAGGCATCAGTTAACCTCCCTGGCTGCGATATCTTTGCGGTAGTGGCAACCATCGAAGTGGATACGGGGTAAGTTTTGGTAGACTTTGCCTCTGGCTTCAGCCATTGTTTTACCGGTTGCTGTCACCGTGAGTACTCGCCCTCCATCAGTATATATCTGCGAATTTTCGCCGAGCTTGGTTCCGGCGTGAAAAACTATTGTCTCCTTGTCTAGCTTATCCAGCCCTGTTATAGGAAAGCCCGTGTTATAACTTCCGGGATATCCGGCTGATGCCATCACCACACCAACGCAGGCTTCGTTGTTCCACTCCACGGTTACTTCACTGAGCCTATTATCTACTATAGCCCGGAGAATGTCTACCAGGTCAGTCTGGAGGCGGGGTAAGATGGCTTGAGTCTCAGGGTCACCGAACCTGGCGTTAAATTCCAACACCTTTGGCCCATCGGGAGTTATCATCAATCCGGCATAAAGCACCCCTTTGTAGGGCACACCTTCGCTGGCCATCGCTTTCACTGCCGGTTCTAAAATCCCTTTCATCACCTCCTGGGTCAATTTAGCATCGAAGAATCCAGGTGGACTATAGCTGCCCATGCCGCCAGTGTTGAGGCCCTGGTCGTTATCGAACACCCTCTTGTAATCGCAGGCTGGAACCATAGGAACGACTGTTTTGCCATCGGTAAAAGCCAGGAGACTTACCTCTTTGCCGAGAAGACATTCCTCGATTACCACTCTGTCACCAGCTGAGCCGAAAACCTTGGCCTCCATAATGTCTGACAGAGCTTTTTGGGCCTCCTCTCTGGAGGAAGCTACGATTACTCCCTTGCCGGCTGCCAGCCCATCAGCTTTAACCACAATCGGTGCTGGTTGTGATTTGAGATATTCGCTAGCTTCAGCGTAGGCTGAAAAGATAACACCCTCGGGGCAGGGGATGGCGTATTTCTGCATCAGTTTCTTGGCAAAGACTTTGCTAGATTCTATCTGGGTGGCGGCTTTTGTTGGGCCGAAGATGGGCATACCTAATCGCTCGAAATAATCCACAATGCCTGCAGCCAGTGGTGCTTCTGGCCCGACAACAGTGAGGTCGATGTTGGCGTCCTGTGCAGCTTTGGCTAAAGCCTCTATATCGTTGGGTTTGATATTCAGATTGTGGGCAATAGATACCGTGCCAGCATTTCCTGGGGCAACATAGAGTTCCTTGACTTTTCGGCTTTGGGCGATTTTCCAAGTCAGAGCATGCTCTCGAGCCCCACCGCCGATAACCAGCATCTTCAAACTGGTCTTCTCCCGTGTTTGCTTCATTTCTTCATGCCCGCGAGTCTCGATTTGTGGCCATTTTGGTCACAGCATCCCCTTGGTGAATTTTTCCGCCTGAACCGGGTCAAGCATCTGAATCAGTTTAACCAGTTCGGCAACATGTTCCTTTTCGTCATCACATATATGTTCCAAAACTTTTATCGCCTCCTCGTCCTCTAGAGCCTCGATATGCTCCTGATACTGGTTTATGGCCTGCAATTCGGCTATTAAATCCTCACGGAGCATTTCTAAGTCTAATTCCCGTTCATCCACGATACCGGTTTCTTCATCAAAAGGGTAGCTCATTTCTGCCTCCTTGAATACTTGATAACTATAGTGGTTGTTTGCTTGTATTCTGAAATGATGGTTGGTGCAACTTTCTGGATTCTAACCGACTGATTGAGTATATCCAGTGCTGAGGGTAAAATCAAGTACTTTGTCTATGATACAATGAAGGGGGTGTAAATCTTGTTTTACATACTCTACGGGAAAGACGATTTCTCCCTCCGACAGAAACTGGAGGAAATAAAACAGGAGTTGAGCAGTCCGGAGATGTTGGCGGTTAATACCAGCCTGTTAGACGGTCAGCAGCTGAGCCTAATCCAGCTCATAGATGCTTGCAGTTCTGTACCCTTTTTGTGTCCAGTTAGGCTGGTCATTGTTAATGGTCTGTTGGGACGTTTTGAACAAAAATCTGGTGCGAGGCAACGGGGAGCCCGTTCTAAAATGAAACTTAATTCCAATTTGGAAGAATGGATGGCTCTGGCTGACTATGTCAGACAGATGCCAGCGACAACTGTGCTCATTTTGGTTGATGGTGAACTAAATGAAAAGAAAGCAGCTAATCGTTTGTTAAGGTCTTTGGTGCCGCTGGCCAAGGTTATGACCTTTCACCAATTTAAAGATAAAGATTTGAGCGACTGGGTACAAAACCGGGTGAAGCAAGGCGGCGGCACCATATCTCCTGGCGCTATTGGGTTACTTATAGGACTTGTCGGTGCAGATTTGTGGACTATGAGCAGTGAAATAGATAAGCTCATTGATTTTTGTTCAGGGCAGCCTATTACCGAGGACAGTGTCAGGCAGATAACAAGTTATGCTCGTGAAGCCAATATCTTTGTTCTGGTGGATGCTATTCTTGAGGGAAGAAGAAAGGTAGCCCAGCAGTCACTACATCGGTTACTGCAGGAAGGGGCGGCTCCTCCTTATGTTCTGGCCATGATTACTCGCCAGCTCCGGTTGATAGTTATGGCTAAAGAACTTGGAAGAAGGTTGTTTCAGCCGGAAATTCGAGAAAGGTTGGAATCGACTTCGGATTATGTTTTGGAGAAGGCATTAAAACAAGCCAGAGCATACACTTTGGAACGCATAAAGAGCGCTTACCACAGGCTCTTGGAAGCTGATATCGCTATAAAAACCGGGAAATACGATGGTGACCTCACACTTGACCTTCTAGTTGTCGAACTCTGCCGGGGTTGAACTGCTTGATTAGCTCTCAATTCTAGCTTGGCGGCAATTTGCTTTGCCCTTTTCGTTTGCTTGGTTGTTGTGCCTCTGCTCTTGCTGGTGATTTTTGCTCAATAAGCTCCCCGGTGCTGATTTCAGGGGCGTTACCGAAGAAGACTTTAGTATGCGGCCAGGGGATTTCAATGTTTTCCTCGTCGAAGGCCTTCTTCAGTCTGCGGCGCAGTTCTCCCATCACATCCCACTGAGCCAATGGTTTGGTTTCACCAAGTATCTTTATGGCAATTCCAGAATTTCCGAACTCGTCTATTCTTAGTACCTCCGGTGCTTTCAAAATCCGTGGTGTCCAGTCAGGGTCTTCAGCCAGCTCTTTACCTACCCTGTTGATAACTTTGATAACATGGTCGAGGTTCTCACCGTAGCCAACAGAGATATTCATGTTCACCCGTGACCACTCTTTAGTATAGTTGCTGGCAACACCGATCTCGCTGTTGGGGATACTGTGGACTATGCCATCCAGGTCTCTGAGAACTGTCCTGCGCAGGGTTACATCTTCGACCAGGCCGGCGATTCCAGCGATTTTGACAACGTCGCCTATGCCATACTGATTTTCCAGTAGGATGAGAACGCCGTTGAAAATATCTTTGACCAGACTCTGAGCACCGAAGCCCACTGCTATGCCAGCAATGCCAAGTCCAGCCAAAGCTGGAGCGATATTTATTCCCAGCTCTGCGATGATTGTAAAAATCGCCACTACACCGACAAAAACCATCCCGGTCTGGATGAATACGTTACTTAGAGTGTCAGTTCTTTTCTTAATAGCCGATTTTGGCTTACCCACCATGGTGCCCTTGACGATTCTCTTTACCATGATGGGTATAAAGTGACGCAGTAAGTAGTAGAGAGCCACCGATATAGCGATGATTAACAAGATACGCGGGCCATGTTCTAAAAGCCAGTTGATAACTGGTGTCCAGTCCATATTCCCCCCCTTCTTGTTTGGATTCTAACAAAATAAGGTGAAATTTGCCAGCGAGCTGAACATTATCAAGTCACTATCAGTTACCAAAAATGAATCTGCGGTGAGGTGTGTGTTAAAATAAAGGCCATGGGCGAGACGAGAACAATTTACCTGGCGCCGCATTCCCACTACGATGTTGTCTGGGCTTTTACCAAAGAGGACTATTACTTTATCAATGAGATGATTCTAACAAATGCGGTTAAGATGATAAAAGAATCAGATTTTAAATTTCTGGTGGAGCAGACCTATCTTTTGGAGATGATTGAACAGAGGAATCCACAGCTCTTCTCTGACATCAAAGATGCTATCGCCGCAGGCAGGATTGAAGTAGTGGATGGTCAGTATATAATGGCTGACTTGATGATTCCATCCGGGGAAGTACTGGTCAGAGAGGTCCTTTTTGGAAAGAAGTACTGCAAGGAGAAGTTTGGCATAGACGTGCCGGTAGCTTGGGCGGCTGACGGCTTTGGACTTAATGCACAAATGCCTCAGATATATAATAAGTCTGGATATAAATGGCTCGCCTTCCGGCGAGGGCTGCCTGAAACCATCGGTTACCGAGTGAGCGAATTTATCTGGGAGGGGCTTGATGGCTCGAAAATACTCAGCCACTGGATGCCTCTGGGCTACCGTGCCGGGTTGGACATTGATAAGTGGGAAGAAGCTTATGAGAAGCTATCTACTTTTGCCACAACGTCTCATTTGCTTATGCCGTGTGGAAGTGGCGGCGTTCCCCCTCAGGAGGAGACACCAGAAAAGGTTGCCCAGTGGAATAAGGAACATGATGATTCCAAGATGGTAATTTCAACACCAAGCGAATTCCTTCGAAATCTTGAGAAAGATGGTGATGATTTCGCCACGTTTCACGGTGAGCTCTACAGTTCTGACTTGCAGAATACATTTCCCGACGTGGTTTCCAGCCGTATTGGGCTTAAATTGGCTATTAAGAATTGTGAAACCCTCCTGCTCAGTGCAGAAAAGATGTCCACAATAGCCTGGATTCATGGAAAGCCATACCCTGAAGGTGAAATGACGGAGATATGGAAAAAGATGCTATTTTTGGCTAATCATGATGTTCTGCCGAGCTGTGGCATCGATGAGATCTATGAGGAGGCCTGGGAATATATTGGCGATATAAACAAGATGACACGTCTCTTGTTGAAAGATGCTGCCGCTTACTTCTTGAAAGACAATGGGCATGGTGACGGTATTGTAGTTCTCAATCCTAACAATTGGGAGGTTACAGACTGGGTGGAGGTGGAGGTGCAACTTGGAGAACAGTGGGGTGAAGAATTAGGTATTGCTCTCAATGGGGAACAGATTCCGTGTGAGGTGATTACTGTTGAGCGAAAAGAAGACGGAAGTATACACAGGGCCAAGCTTTGCTTTGTGGCAACGGTTCCGTCAATGGGGTACCGCGTCTATCAAATAGTCAAGAACAATAAGCAGTTTCCAACCGGCGTAAATGTTCAAGGAACTGAAGTGATAACCAAGCACTATAAACTGACTATAGATGATAAAACAGGCATTCTACAGGTATTCGACAAAGATGATAGGAAAATTCTCGGGGGGAATGAATTAATAATAGACCAGGAAATCGGTGACCTTTATTTCCACAGGAGTCAGTTTGATGGCCTGATTCACTCGGAAAGTGGAGAAGGCATTCATTTCAGCACGTTCAAGCCTGATGGATGCAGAATAGAAACCAGCCCTGTGCGGACAGTTATTACATTCAAGGACTCATTTTATTGCCTGCAATGGCCCTATTACCTTACCAAAAAATTCGGTTCAATATTACAACGACATAAGACTATAGACGTCCTTAAAAAAGTTATTGTTTATAATGATATACCTCGAATTGATTTTATCACTACAATAAACTCACAACAGTCTCACATACGAATTCGGCTTAAATTTGACACCTGTATGGTGATCCCTGCTTATATCCGTCAAACACAATTCGGAGTTATTGACCTGCCTCCACCAACCAATGTGGAGGCCTCGATTAAGACTCCATCAGTCAACTGGGTAAATTGTGAGGAGGGAAGACGTGGCCTTGCCTTCTTCACCCGAGGCGTACCGCTAAACGAGATAAAGACGGGGGAAATCTATTGTACTTTGTTGAGGAGTGTCTCTGTCCTATCAACCGATGGTTCCAGTGGTCCGCTGATACCTACTCCCTATGCTATGGAGTTAGGTGAACGAACTTACGTCTATGCGGTTTACCCCCATTCTGGTGATTGGAAGAAATCAACCATTCACAGACGGGGCCACGAATTCACCTATCATTTACTTGCTTTCCATGTTGATACTGCGGCTTTAGATGAAAAGCTACAAAGTTTTACACTCGAACCAGATAATCTGATTATTTCTGCCCTCAAAAAGGGCGAGGATGAGGATGCCGTCATTTTGAGGTTCTACGAAACTAAGGGAGAAAGGTGTAGCGCATCATTGCAAATGCCAAGTCAGATTAAAACAGCCAGATGTGTCAACCTGTTGGAGGAGGATGTGTCCGAACTGAAAATTGAGAATGAAAAGCTGAAAATGGAAGTTAATCCGTTTGAAATCATCACCTTGAAGCTGCTGTTCCACACTTAGCACCTGTTCGTGCTTTTGGTGTTTTCCTGAAATCAAACAGCTGTAATTGAAATCTCACGGAGGCTTCACTTTCCCACGTCTTGCGCCCACGGAATCTGTAGAATATGATATCTGATAGTTCGACATAGAATCGAGTCTGGGGTAAAATGGAAAGTGAAGCTTAGTGGGGAGGTGATGATATGAATCGGGTGTTAGCTATGATTTTGGCTGGTGGTGCCAGCGAGCGGTTGAGTGTTCTGTCAGCGGAGAGAGCTAAACCGGCGGTGCCTTTTGGTGGCAAATACCGCATAATTGATTTTACTTTGAGCAATTGCGCCAATTCTGGGATTTATAATGTAGCGGTGCTTACCCAGTTCAATCCCCGCTCTTTGGCGCAGCACATCGGCGTTGGTCGGCCTTGGGACCTGGATAGGACTACAGGTGGAGTTGTTCTACTTCAACCGTTCTTGAGCCGGTCAACTCGAGATTGGTATAAAGGCACGGCTGACGCTGTCTATCAAAACCTCTACTTTATAGAAGACCAGAAAGTAGATGAGGTTCTCATTCTGTCTGGTGACCATGTTTATTCGATGCGTTATGACCATATGATACTTGCCCATCGTAGCCGGAGAGCTGATGTTACCGTGGCGGTAACCGAAGTGCCTATGTCTGAGGTAGCAAGGTTTGGCATTATCACTCTGGACCATAATGAGCGTGTAATTGGTTTCCAGGAGAAGCCGAAGAGCGCTAAGAGCAATCTCGCTTCAATGGGGGTATATGTTTTTGACAAGAGTGTTCTCATCGATTGCCTTGAGGAGTATGGTCAGAAGAAGGGTGGTCTTGATTTTGGGCATAATATTCTGCCCGAAATTATCGGAAAGCATAAGGTTTACGGCTACAGGTTTCGCGGCTACTGGCGAGATGTAGGCACTATTGAGTCTTACTGGCAAGCTAATATGGATTTGATTGTCGATTTACCGGACCTGAACCTTTATGACCCCACAGCGGAAATTCGAACTGTATATCGGGATAAACCCCCGGCGAAGCTCGGACCTGATGCCCAGGTAGTGAGGAGCCTGATATCTAACGGCGCCATAATAAATGGCCGGGTGCAGAACTCAATTATTTCCCCGGGGGCGTTTATTGAGGAATACGCTCTGGTGAAGGATTCGATTATCTTTGAGGATACCACAATTGGCAAGGGGGCTATCATTGACCGGTGTATTGTCGATAAACAGGTCTGGGTCAGTCCGGGGTGCCATATCGGCTATGGTGATGATATGACGGCCAACAAGGAAGAGCTAGATAATCTGAATGCGGGTATAACTATAATCGGCAAGGGTGCCAGGGTACCTGGCGAAATGAAAATCGGCCGCAACTGCAAAATTGGCTGCTGGGTGGAAGGCGGTGACTTTTCTTCCAAGGTTATTGCCAGTGGCGAAAGCGTGGCCAGTAAAACACCAAGGCGCCATCCCTTATAGGAGGTAGGAGATGAAAGTCGGAGCGTTTACTTTTGTTTTACACAGTCACCTTCCTTATTGCCGCAATGCTGGTCGTTGGCCTCATGGTGAGGAATGGCTTCATGAGGCAGCCTCTGGAACCTACATACCTTTGCTTAATGCCCTTTATGACCTGAAACAAGAAGGCTACGCTTTCAAATTAACTTTGGGCATTACTCCGGTTTTAATTGAGCAGCTAGCCGACGCTTTAGTAATTGCTCATCTTGTGGAATTTGTCGAAGACAAAATTCGCCGGGCTCAGGAAGATGTGAACCGCTTTGACAAAGCTGGTGAAGGTCATCTCCTGTATCTAGCTAAGTTCTATTTTGACTATTATCAGCATATACTAACCAGCTTCAATGATAGGTTTGGAAGAAATATAATCTCCGCCTTTAAACGGCTACAGGATGAAGGTTATGTGGAAATTACTACCAGTGCGGCCACACATGCATATTTGCCCCTGTTAGAGCGTGATTCCTCTATTTATGGTCAACTGCAGGTTGGAAAGCAAAGCTATCAGCGCCATTTTGGTAAAAACCCGTCCTCAATCTGGCTTCCTGAGTGCGGTTATCGGCCTCCCTACTATGCCGGAAGCCAAAGCAAGAGCTATGTTAAGCCTGGCTTGGAATCTTTTCTCACCCAGCTTGGCATGAGCTGTTTCTTCGCCGAAACTCATACGGTGGAAGGCGGCGAGCCAGTGGGCAAGGCCAGGGAAGAAGTCATTGGTCCTTATGCCAGTATATCACGGCGCTATGTAGTGCCGCTGACACAATATTCAGAGCCAACGCATAGAACCACCTATCTGCCTTACTGGGTGCAAACTCCTGAGGTAGCTGTTATTGGTAGGAATAACAGAACCAGTATGCAGGTATGGTCTGCGGAGTGGGGTTATCCTGGAGATTTTAACTACCGCGAATTTCATAAGAAGGATGGCATCTCCGGGCTTCAGTACTGGAAGGTCACCGGAGCTAAAGTTGATTTGGCTTATAAGGAATACTATGACCCATATTGGGCAAAACAACGTGTTGCTGAACATGGCTCTCATTATTCTCATTTGGTCGAGGAATTAATCACCATCTTCTATCAGGAAACCGGCAAATTTGGCATCATCTCCGCGGCTTATGATACTGAACTCTTTGGGCATTGGTGGTTTGAAGGTGTTGACTGGCTTAAAGAGGTTCTACGTGATCTTA
This sequence comes from Chloroflexota bacterium, assembly GCA_016865895.1. Lineage (GTDB taxonomy): Bacteria > Chloroflexota > Dehalococcoidia > GIF9 > UBA5629 > VGNY01. The sequence goes on from VGNY01000004.1 coordinate 14,512, forward strand.
GCCAGAGTGAGTTTGTGGAGCTGACCACTGCCAGCGAGTTCATTAAAAATCATCCGCCGGAGGATGTGTTGGCTTTGCCTGAAAGTTCTTGGGGTTTGGGTGGAGGTCATTTCACCTGGCAGAATGCTGATACTGACTGGGTATGGCCAATTATCCACTCGGCTGAGTTGAGAATGGAGAAGCTGGTGTCTAGGTATCCTAAAGCTGATGGGGCAATAAAGGACATCCTGAATCAGGCGGCCAGAGAATTGATGCTCCTGCAGTCCAGCGACTGGCCGTTTTTGATAACCACAGGTCAAGCTAGCGTTTATGCTGAAAATCGTTTTCTTGAGCATGTGAACCGGTTTCAGCAACTGGCTGATATCGCTGAATCAGGAAAGGTAGACAAAGCAGCCTTGGCTTTATGCCATCAGTTGTGGGAATTGGACAAGGTGTTTCCCGATATTGACTATCGTTCCTTTGCTGAGAGGGAAGGCCAAAAAGCCTGATGAAAGTCCTCTTTGTTGCTGCTGAAGCCGCCCCGCTGGTCAAGATAGGTGGCTTGGCTGATGTTATTGGCTCTTTACCCAAGGCTTTAAATGATTTGGGGCATGATGTGCGGGTAGTGATGCCAAGATATGGCATTATAGATACTGCCAGATTTCCCATATCATCAGTGATTGGACTTGTGAAAATGCAGGCAACGAAAAGCAAGGGACCCGTCTCTTTGAAGGTCACTGAACTTATTGGTAAGGTCAAAGTTTATCTGGTAGATAGCTATGACTTCTCCAGTTCTGCAGAAGTGTATGGCAAAGATGACCTGAAGCGTTTTCTTTTATTTTGTCGGGCTGTTCTAGAGGTGTTGCCCAGGTTGGACTGGCAACCAGAGATAGTCCATTGCCATGACTGGCATACTGCATTGGTTCCCATGTGGCTGAAACGAAAAAGCTCTCAGTATTCGACCGTTTTCACTATTCATAATTTAGCCTATCAAGGAGCTTTTGATAATAAGTTCCTGTCTGATTCTGGGTTGGGGCGGGATTGGCAATTGTGCTTGGCTGGTGTGCCTAAGCCACCGTTTAATTTTATGGGTCAGGGTATACTTTGGGCTGACATAGTAACCACGGTCAGTAAGACGTATGCGAGAGAAATCTTGACCGTGGAATATGGGGTGGGGCTCGACCATCTCTTGCGCTACCGACAGGATAAGCTCTTAGGTATAGTCAACGGATTGGACTACGATGAATTTAACCCGGCAAGTGACGCTTTCATAGCGGCTAAATATGATGCTTTGGCGGTGGATAGGAGGATTGCCAATAAGCTGGCGCTTCAGAAATGGGTGGGGTTTGCTGAAGATACAGAAACACCACTCATCGGTATGGTATCACGTCTTGATGAACAGAAAGGCCTTGACATCGTAATTGATAGTTTCAGTTCTCTATTTAAGAAAACAGGAGCTCAAATGGTTATTCTAGGCAGGGGCAGGGAACAGTATCATAATTTGCTCAAGCAGGCAGCTAGCAAGTATCCTAAACAGTTAGCTGTGTTTATTGACTTTAATGACCCTTTAGCCCATCTTATCTATGCTGGCTGCGATATGTTTTTGATGCCGTCTCGGTTTGAACCCTGTGGGCTGGGGCAGCTTATCGCTATGCGCTATGGAGCTGTACCTGTTGTTCGACACGTTGGCGGATTAGTTGACACTGTTCAGGATTTGACTCAGGACCTTAGTGAGGGTAATGGTTTTGTCTTTCAGGACTATGATGCTAAAGCTATGTTGGCTACTATAGAGCGAGCGCTAAACGGCTACAAGAATAAGAAAGCATGGCGACGAGTGATGCAGCGCATAATGGCGCTCGATTTTTCCTGGCAGGCCTCCGCTAAAAAGTATGAGTCGCTTTATCGCGAGGTTCTGGAGATGAAAGAGCATGATAAGAAGTAACCAGCGGCCAGTTTTGGCTGTTGACTTGGGCGGGACTAAGATTATTGCGGCGGTGGTTGTCCCTGATGGTAAAGTCATATCTCGGAGTTACTGCTTGACTCTGGCTGAAGAGGGACCAAAAGCAGTAATTGAGAGGCTACTATCTGCTGTGAGCGAAGCATTAGTAGGGGCAGAACTGAAAAATTCTGAGATAGCTGGTGTTGGCATGGCTGCTGCAGGGATTATAGATGCAAAGAAAGGGGTTATCACTACCTCTCCTAATTTGCCCGGTTGGCATGATGTTCCGCTAAGGGATGTTATTGCTGAAAGGATAGGCTTGGCCACCTATCTGGTTAACGATGCCAGTGCCGCCGCCTTGGGGGAGCATCGCTTTGGAGCCGGAAAGGGGTTGGGCAACCTCATTTATCTCACGGTAAGCACAGGGATCGGCGGTGGAATTATTATTGATGGCAGGCTATATACGGGAACAGATGGTTGTGCTGGGGAAATAGGCCATATGACAATAGAGGCCCACGGACCACAGTGCAATTGTGGCAACTTCGGTTGCCTTGAAGCTCTGGCTTCAGGTTCAGCTATGACTAGAGAAGCAGTGAGACGAATGGGGCAAGGTGAGCCAAGTTCTATCGCTGAACTCGCAAGGGGCAGGCTTATGGATGTTACTGCTGAGATGATTGCCGTGGTGGCTAGGCAGGGTGACAAAATGGCTTGCGAAATAGTAGCGGACGCTGCTAATTACTTGGGCATTGGCCTAGCGAATTTAGTCAATATCTTCAATCCAGAGGTGATTGTTATTGGTGGCGGTGTGTCTAGCATGGGCAATATGCTGCTTGGGCCGGCTCGAAAAGTAGTCAAAGAGAGAGCTTTTAAGTTACCATTACGGACAGTACGTATAATTCGAGCTCGCCTTGGTAGCAACGCTGAGATGATGGGCGCTGCCGTGTATGTTTTTGACCAACAACTGGCAAAGAGGAGAAAAACATGATTTACTGGGCACAGCTTCTCCATTTTTATCAGCCGCCGACACAATCCCCCGCGGTTCTGAAGAAGATTTGCGACGAATCCTATCGCCCGCTGATAGAGGTCTTACATCGGTTTCCTCAGGCTAAAGTCACGGTGAACATCAATGGTGTTCTTACCGAGATGCTCCATGACTGCGGTCATGACGACATTGTCTCCGGGCTGAGAAAGCTAGCTAAAAATGGTCAGGTAGAATTCACCGGCAGTGGGAAATATCATCCTATTCTGCCGTTGATTCCTCAAAAAGAAGTGGAGAGACAAATACGGCTAAATTACAGAACAAATCGGCAGTTTTTCGGAACTGTCTATGAACCGAAGGGCTTTTTCCCGCCTGAGATGTGCTACGGGAAACAGATAGTGGGGCCTGTTCTTAATTCTGGACATAAATGGATGGTGCTGAGCGGCATTGCCTGTGCCTGCCCAGAAAGCTGGCCCGTGGATGCAATCCACTATATCAAAGAAGGTAATGAACGGCTGATGGTATTGTTTCGTGATGATATAGTGAGCAACAAGATATCCTTCCGCAGTTTGCAACCCTCTGAATTCCTGGACAACTTAAGATACATTAGAGGAAAAAAGAAAGACATATACATTGGTACTGCGATGGATGCAGAAACCTTTGGCCATCATATTCAACACTGGGAAGAACTCTTTTTGGCTGAAGTCTATGAGCAAATCGAAGCTTCCAGCCAGACATTATTCAGCCCGAAGCAGACCACAGTTTTAGCTCAGCAACATAGTCTTTTCTACGAGAATGGTAAGATAGCCGAGGAAGTCCGAGCTGTGACTATGAGTGAGCTTCTGGAATTTTTTCCCCAAGGGAGGCGCGTGGAGCCGCTAGCCTCATCGTGGAGCACTTCAGCGCAAGATTTAGCTGCCGAAAACTCCTACCCTTTGTGGAAGGAAAGGGGCAACGAGATTCACCGTCTCCAGTGGGAACATATTGGCATAACCATTGAATTGGTGGACAAGGCTATGGAGGTTGCTGATAGTGATGAGGCCAAACGATTTGCCAATATCGCTCGGGGGTTGCTTGATAGGTCGTTGCATAGCTGTCAGTTCTGGTGGGCAAGCCGAAGACCGATGTGGGATATAAATCTAATTCACAAGGGATTACTGGAGCAGCAAGAGACTATAGTTAACGCTTATAGAGCTATTAACCTCAGCCAGACTGAGGAGGACCTAAAAAGAGACTATTACCACAAATTGGTGGCGGCAAGGGATGTAAGAAACAAGATTATTGACAGGCTTTTCGTGTGGTAAAAAGGTTTTAACAATGGGTCAGTGGATTCAGTGGCTAATTGATAATTGGCTTAATGTAACGATTCCTGTAATAGCTTTTCTTGCTACCTATGTTGTTAGTCTGTGGATGAGGAGAGTTGCCTATCGTGCCTTCGACCGCTGGACGGAAAGATTACGATGGGAAGGCAGTAAGGTAGTTGTTGCTGCCACACGTAGTCCATTCTTACACTCTTTCTTGCTTTTGGGCGCATACATAGCTATTCAGGTATCGTCTCTGTCACCGGAGGGGAAAATACTGGGTGGCAGGATAGTAGCCAGTTTGTTCATTTTGTTGTTGGGATGGGTAGCTATCAGCGTAAGCGAAAAGCTGATTAAGCTTTATATGTCACGAATAGAAGCCCCACAGCCTCCAACCACGCTGGCAGTGAACGTAGTGAGAATCACTATCATTGTTCTAGGTGTGTTGATACTGCTTGATATTTGGGGGGCACCTACCACGCCGATTATACTTGTCTTGGCTGCCGTGGTGTTTATAGCTGGTTTGGCTTTACGGGATGTAATCCCCAATCTGCTATCAGGTGCTCAAGTGGCGTTGGGTGAGCAGATTAAAGTGGGTGATTTCATAAAACTGGAGTCAGGCGAATCAGGGCATGTGACCGCTATCAACTGGCGGAATACACAGATTAAGACACTAGAGGGCAATCTTGTTCTCATCCCGAATATCCAACTGGTGCGAACCACGGTAACCAATTTCGGTCATCCTGTTAAGAAGGCTACTTATCCCTTCCGCTTTTACACTCGCCTGCACTTAAAAGAGCTGACCGGGATTAAGGCAAGTAATTTGCGAGAACTGGTGGATATACTTAAAGGAGTTCCTGACTCAGTGGTTTACTATCATACCCACCATTTTTTGGAGGAGCATCATTATCTTACCCCGGAACCAGCAAACGACTTTGCCCTCTGGGTCAGCGATGCCCTGGGCGATGAGGTTCTGGGGGAAAGATTAGCCAGTGTGGATGCCTTCGATTTCCCCACCGTAGGCGCTTTAAAGATGTGGCTTGTGGAAGTTATAGAAGACTATCTGGCAAAAAACCCTGACGGTAAGAAAGCCCCGGAAGGGCAGGAATTTCATTTCATTCGGTCGAGGGGTGTTATTTTATCCACTCCTTATACCGCTCATGACCTCAGGGAGTTTGTGGAAGTGTTGAAGAAAGTCACCGTAGATATCATCTATTTCCATATGTTTGAATCTAGACTGAGATTGCAAAAAGGGACTAATGACTTCTCCATCTGGATTAAAGATTGTCTGGGCGAAGACAAGCTGGCTGACAAAATCGCTCGTCTCGACCCTTATTGTTATTCGTTAGATAGCCTCAGGTCAACGATAATTCAGCTTATTGAGGAGCGGATGTAGATGACCAATTATGTGGAAGAAGAGATTTATCTCCAGTCGAAAAGCAAAATTCAGGACTATGAGTCAGTTCTGGGCAGGAGTTATATTGAAGAGCTGAGAATGCTCGGTGAGAGGCTCTCGGGGAAGGTTATTCAGACAGTAAATTCCACCTATGTGGGTGGTGGAGTTGCTGAAATACTGAGCCACATGGTGCCGCTGTTTAATCAGCTAGGCGTTGATGTCAGATGGAATGTCATTCAGGGTACGCCGGAATTCTTTGATGTCACTAAGAAGTTCCATAATGCCATTCACGGAAAAGATGAAAAGGTGTTTCCAGAAGAGCTCTCTCTCTTTTTAGAGGTAAGCCAGCGCAATATGAACGAGATGAATTTCTTTGGAGATATACTCTTTATTCATGACCCCCAACCGGTAGCTCTAATAGCCAAGAGGAAGGAGATAGGCAGGAAGTGGGTCTGGAGATGCCACATAGATATGTCAAATCCAAACCCAAAAGTATGGGATTTCCTCCGAGGATTTGTTCTTCAGTATGATGCTACAATATTTTCGTCGCCGAATTTCGCTCAACAGCTTTCTGTGCCCCAGTTTTTGGTTCCTCCGGCGATAGACCCTTTGAGCGACAAGAACAGAGAACTATCCCGAGATACGATAGATTCTGTTTTGAACAAATATGGACTAGATGGTGACAAACCTATGATTGTCCAGATTTCCCGCTTTGATTATCTTAAAGACCCTATCGGAGTGATAGCCGCTTTTGAGCGGGTGAAGAAGAACATAGATTGTCAGTTGGTCTTGGCTGGAGGCACAGCTACTGATGACCCGGAATCGGAGAAAGTGATTAGCGAAGTGAGGGAACGTGCAGCCGGAAATCCAGATATTCATATTCTCCTGATTCCCCCTGGGAGTGATATTGAGGTAAATGCTTTGCAGCGGGCAGCAGCTGTGGTGATGCAGAAGTCTCTAAAGGAAGGTTTTGCTCTCACTGTAAGTGAGGCTCTGTGGAAGCGGAAACCGGTGGTTGCTTCTGCGGTGGGTGGTATACCATTGCAAATCAGACATAGGTTCACCGGACTGCTGTGTCATAGTATTGACGGTGCCGTTTATGCCTTGAGGCAGCTTCTAGCTAATCCTGAATATGCGGGCTGGTTAGGCGAAAATGGCCGAGAGCACGTTAAGCATAACTTCTTGATAACTCGCGAGCTGAGAGACTATTTGCTTCTTTTCCTGTCTCTTGGTTCTGCTGAGGACGTGATTTATCTCTAATCTTTGTTCGGAATCTCAGAGGGGTTACACGTGTATTGGGCGAACTTTTTGCATATTTATCAGCCACCGACGCAAACTCGGGAAATAGTGTGCAAAGTCACCGAGGAATGTTATAGAAATCTGGTGTCAGTGCTGGAAAGCAGACCTCAAGGAAAAATCACTTTAAATATAAGTGCTGTCTTGACCGAACACCTTAGCCGTTATGGATATATGGATGTGATAGAAGGCCTGGGGCGATTGGCGGAGAGAGGGCAAATTGAATTCACCGGCAGTGCCATGTACCACCCCATTTTGCCCCTCATTCCTGAAAGTGAGGTGGTCCGGCAAATAGAGCTGAACACCAAAATAAACAAGCACTATTTTGGTGAGGTCTATAGTCCTAATGGCTTTTTCCCGCCGGAAATGTGCTACAGTTCCGATGTCGCCAGAATAGTTGCCAGATTAGGTTTTTCCTGGGTCATAGTGGATGAGCTATCTTTCCGAGGTAAGATTGGAGCTGCCAGAGACGATACGATTTACCAGATTGAGGGTCTTGAGCATTTCAGAGTTTTCTTTAAAGAACGCCCTTACAGTGCCGGCCTTACTTATGGTCAATACCCAGATGCCCAGTCATTCCTTAAAGTACTACGAAATAAACTGGATAGACATTGTTATCTGCTGACTGGTACTGATGGAGAAATCTATGGACATCACCGCCCGGGACAGGAGAAACTTCTTGAGGAGGTCTTTGCTCAAGGAGAACCCAGGACCTGTACCATTTCTGAACTTCCACAGCTTTTCAAGGGCATGGAAAAGGTTACACCGCTTGCCTCTTCCTGGAGCACCTGGGAGGATGAAATGGCTAAGGGCATACCTTATCCGCAGTGGTCATATCCCGGCCATGAAATTCACCAGTTGCAGTGGCGTCTGACCAATTTGGCAATAGAGGTCATTAACCAAACCTCGGAGAGTTCTGATGGCTATCAAGAGGCAAGGCAGTTGCTTGATGAAGGGCTTCATAGTTGTCAATACTGGTGGGCGAGCTGTCGCCCGTGGTGGGATACCGGGATGATCGAAGCTGGAGCTAAAAAACTTTGTGACGCTATCCAGAGTATTAGTGACCTGTCTCGGGAGGAAATTTCCAAGGCGGGGTCACTTTTTGCTTCTTTGGTGGAAATGACTAGACGATGGCAAGAAATGGGCAAGGCAAAAGTCCTGAAGCAGCGATATCTGGATGAGCACAAAGAGGTGACTTCTGAACTGACGTTCGGATAGCATCGAGAGGAGCCTTCGTGAAGGAAGTATACGTTATCTTGTCTTTCCATGCTCATGAACCTATCTGGGAACTTACGCAGAAGTTACTTGAGAATGTCGACGATATAAATTTAAAGCAGGCTTTACAAGATGAGAACTGGCTGCTTAAACGCAGTGCTGAAGGACGTGACATCTATGTGGAGTTGGTGCATTTCGCTCGAAACATGAATATTCCGGTGTCACTGGAGATTACTAATGAGCTGCTGACTCAGATAGCTACCATTATGCCCGAAACTTTAGATGAGATTAGGAAAGCCTATCAGGAACGTCTTTTTTACCCTGTTTATGGTTATGCTCACCATACCCACATTGCGTTGCTAACTGAGGCCGAAATCGAGGACGAGATACGCCTCAATCAGGAATACATTCATGACGTGCTGCAGGTGCCGCAACCCAAATATCCTGGCCTTTTCCCTATCGAAGGCTCGTTAGATTCAAGCAAGCTTGTAGCTCTGAAGAGGAGGGGCATCACCTGGGTTATCTTTCCCAACTTTGACCGCCGCAAAGCTTTTTATGAAGCTGACGGCAGTTTAAATGAAAAACACGAGCCTTTCTTAATAGCCGAGAGCATTATCGCTTTGCCGCGTCATTTCCCTGTTTCCCAGTACATATGGCGTCCTATTACCAAATGGAAGACCGAAGGCGTAAAAAGCCAGGGCTATATTCTTGGAAGGTACTGGGTGTTACCTGAGGAATACCAACGCCGACAATTTGTTCAGTTCCCTATTGACGGAGAGACAGCGGTGTCTGAATATACGGCCGTTCTGCGCAAATCCTTGAAAGAGGCCCCTGATAAGGGGCTTATCCTTTACATTCAAGACCTGGAACTGATGGATTTTGGCGATGTCGCTCTTGATATTATGCGGAGCGCGTGGAGCAACGTAATGGACCAGAATGAGACTAAGGTGAACTTTGTTACACCGGATCAATATCTGGAAGATGTAGTTATGCCTCAATTTGATAAACTTAAGCACGTTCGCTTTTACCAGGTCTCATGGTCTCCTGAAATTCGATTGGTTCTGCGCTATGATGGCCATTATCCACCTCTGGAAGCAGGCGAGTTTAGGGGTATTGATGCGGTGAAGGAAATTTTCCGCTCGGTACCTTTCATTTTTTGGGAGCCGGGGCGCTATATCGCTGAGCTAGCTAACTTTCTCTTGACTAGTTTCGGTTTATCGCAGCAGGTGCCAACAACAGCGGCTGAATTAAATGAAGCCAATTATGACTTCGGCAAGCTTTCTGTTGATGTCCAGATTGCCTTGCACTCACGCATCATTAAGCGAGCCTGTAACTGGGGCTGGTTTCCCAATGAAGGCTTACAGAAAAGACCTTTCATCCACGGCTATTGTCTCGCCGACCTTCTTCTCATGCGGCTGGAAGCGAGTGAGCCTGTGTCTTTTAAAGACCACCTGCCACCAATAGCCAGCGCGTGGTTTCACGGACTTGAGCGCATCCTCGAGGTTATCGTTGACACACGTTGTAGCTATCTGACCGAAGCGCTGGTCAAGTTGTCGTTTAAATCAGGCTGGGAATATGCTGAAGCCTTTGAGGAATTGGATTCAGCTTATCACTGGAGAAGGGAAGCCACCAAATTCATTCTTAAAGCACAGCACCACAGTGAGCGACTGCAATTTGCCACCGGTGCCAGGTTTGTCACTGAACTGAGGCGCCTGCTTATCAACTTCCGTGAATATTGCCGAGCTGTTTTTATTTCTATCGACCACATTCAACGCACTTGGGTGAAAGCCGGCGATGTTGACACTGTCCTCACCGCCATGTACGAGTACCTGTACCGACTGTATCCTCCCAAATTCCCTGCTATATTGCAGAGCACTCTCAGCGAGGAAGAACTGCAAAAGCTCAAAAAGCCTGAGTTGAGATAAACATTTAGCGGGAATGCTGGTATCATAAGGTGAAAGGCAATATCGTTAAAGGAGGGAGTGAAATGAAAGCGAAGGAGCTATTCGGAAAAGAAGTTATTGATGTGGATGCTAAAGTGCTGGGTAAAATTGTAGATATGGAGCTAGATATAAGCAAGGCATCCATACGGAGTATCTTGGTGAAGTCAGGTTTAACCAAAAAGCTCTCAATTCTGCCGCAAGATATTGAGAAGATTGGGGATAAAGTCGTACTCAAAATTGTCAAGGACAAAATACGGAAGGCATAGCTATAAGTGGATAGTTAGTTGAAACACATTTACCTCGGCTTGGCCATTCACAATCATCAACCATTGGGTAACTTCCCGTGGGTGTTCGAGCAAGCCTACCAGAAAGCCTATCTACCTATGGTTGAGGCGCTGGAAAGATACCCTGCTGTGCGTCTTTCTTTACATAACAGTGGTTGCCTCATTGATTGGCTGGAGCAAAACCACCCCGAATTCTTGCACCGGCTCGCTGGATTGGTTAACAGACAACAGGTGGAAATCATTGGTGGTGCCTATTATGAGCCTATCTTACCAGCTATTCCAGACGCTGATAAATTGGGGCAAATTGCTAAGATGAGCACCTTCGTAAAGCGAGAATTTGGTATGAAACCGACCGGACTGTGGCTGGCGGAGCGAGTCTGGGAGCCACACCTGGCTAAAACTCTAGCTGAAGCGGGTGTGGAATGGACATTGGTTGATGACAACGCTTTTAGGTCACTGGGATTGGAGGACAAAGACCTATTTGGCTACTATATGACTGAGGAGCAAGGTTATCCTGTAAAGGTGTTTCCCATCAACAAGCAGCTACGGTATTCCATACCCTGGCACGATGTAGAGGAAGTTATTGGTTATCTGGACAGTGAGGCTTCGGACGAAGAAGATAAGATAGCCATATTGGGTGATGATGGTGAGAAGTTCGGTGTCTGGCCTGGTACCTATGAGCATTGCTGGCAGGAGGGATGGATAGATAAGTTTTTCACTGCATTGGAAGCTAATCAGCAGTGGCTGTATACCATTCTATTGGGTGAATACGCCTACCGGTTTTCACCCCTGGGCAGGATTTATTTACCCTGTGCTTCTTATGATGAAATGCTGGAGTGGTCGCTGCCTGCGGATAAGTCCTGGGAATATACCAATTTGAAACGACATCTTGGGGCCGAAGGGCGTCGAGATATAACTCAGTTTATGTACAGCGGTCTATGGCGCAGTTTTCTGGTCAAGTATCCGGAGATAAACCGAATGCACAAGAAGATGCTGCGGGTTCATCACAAGGTTTATCAAGCTCAAGCCCTGGGCAAAGACGATTGTGGACTGGGAGAGCTATGGAAGGCACAATGCAACTGTCCCTACTGGCATGGCGTTTTCGGCGGCATTTACCTGGCTGATATCCGGGCTGCTACCTATAGCCATCTTGTTCAGGCTGAGAATAAAGCTGATGATATGATTCACCGGCATCGGTCATGGTTAAGCAGGATTTTCCATTTCGGCCGCAATTGGCTAAATTGGCAAAAGGCCGACTTTGATGGCGACGGCAGTGAGGAGTTACTGGTTGACAGCAATAGCCTCTCCGTTTATTTTAGCCCGACGGAAGGTGGCTCTATTTTTGAGTGGGACATCCACCGTTATAACTATAACGTATTAAGCACGTTGGCTAGGCGACCAGAAGCTTATCACAAAGTCCTGACTGAGTCATCTTCTGATGAGCAAACACGAGAAGGAAATGTTGTCCCTAGCATCCATGACCTGATAAGGGTAAAAGATGAAGACGCTTTTCGCTATTTGGTGTATGACAAACATCCTCGTTCTAGTCTCATTGACCATTTCTTTGCCTGCGACACAAAGATTGATGAATTTGCTGAGCTGTCTCATAGTGAGCTGGGAGACTTTGCTGGAAAACCGTACCAATTCTCAGTGGAGCAAAAAGGCAGTGAAATAAAAATTTTCTTAAGGCGGAGCGGAATTTTACAGGTTCAGCAAAAGAGCTTGCCTTTCGAAGTGCAGAAGGAAATCAGGCTGGAAGCAGGGCAAGAGAAACTTGACATAAGCTACCAGTTGAAAAATTTAAGCGGCTCATCTATTCAGGCTGTTTTTGGCAGCGAGTGGAATATTAACTTACTTGGTGGCGGGCATAATGAACAGGCATATTACAGAGTACCCAGACTTGCTTTGGATGACTACCATCTTGATTCCTGGGGTGAACTAGCCAACATTGAGAAGATAATCCTGGGCAATCGAAATCTGGGCTTAGAGCTAGGATTGATGATGGAACCGAAAGTTAGCCTGTGGCATTTCCCGGTGGAAAGTGTTTCCAATTCCGAAGGCGGCATAGAAAGGCTTTATCAGGCAAGTTGCCTGGTTGTTCTGCTGCCGCTCGATTTGCCGCCAGGTGGGACAACCAGCCTTAATCTGGTCTGGCAGATTAAACCACTTAGTGCTCCGCAGGGAAAATCCTAGGCTCTTAGCCCTAAATTCGAAACAACATTAAAATCAAAATCCCACAAACCCCAATGTTTTGGTCATTTGAGCTTTTTGTGTCGTTCTGAGGGAGCCTTTCGTTTAATGTCATTCTGAAGGAGACCTTCCTTCAGGAAGAGTCAGAATGACAATTGTAGCAGTGTCACCCTGAGCGAAAGCGAAGGGTCTCATTGTTACGTTTATGCAGTATATAGTTACTAGTAGTCTTATAATAAGATGGTATCACTGCATCGCATGTTTAGCGGTTTCTGGAACCCCAGACTATTATAAGACCATTAGTAAGTCAAATAGTTAATGACCATTAACCTCGCTGAACTGGTCCTCCATATCATGGTTGTGCTCTAGCCCCAAATATGAGTTCCAGTGCTCCCATATCTACCATTTTTTGAGCCAGGCGTTTGCCAACTTTCTCAGGAGAAGAGACGTCACCTTCTTCTGAGGCGCGCAGAATGTGGCAGGCAGTAGCATCACCTACCATTCCGATGAGCCTTAAGACATTGTCTGATACGATGCCTAGGGCGGCTATAGGAGCACGGCAGCCACATCCCAGGGCTCGCAAGAATGTGCGCTCAGCGGTTATGCATTGCCATGTTGGTTCGTGATTTATTTTATGGACAAGCGATGAAACCTCTTTGCCTTCCGAGCGTATCTCTATTCCAAGAGTCCCTTGTCCCACCGCCGGCGTGAAATGCTCTACCGGTAAATATTCTGTTATTCTATCTTCCCAGCCCAAGCGTATTAAAGCAGCCGCTGCCACTATGATGCCGTCAATTTCTCCATCAAAGACTTTCCGCAGTCGTGTATCTATGTTTCCCCGTATATTGCATATTTTAAGGTCGGGACGGAGAGCAAGTAGCTGAACTGCACGCCTGCGGCTTTCTGTGCCTATCTTCGAGCCTGGGGCAAGCTCAGCAATTTTGTCTGACTTAGACACAAGTACATCTCTAGGGTCAAGCCTTGCGGTTACTGCAGCGAGCAAAAGCCCAAGGGGTATTTCGGTGGGCAGGTCTTTGAGGCTGTGCACGGCCAGGTCAACCTTGCTATCGAGAAGGGCTTTTTCCAGTTCCTTAACGAAAATTCTTTGTCCGCCGAGTTTGTCCAGTGGAGTGGTGCTGTTCCGGTCACCTCTGGTGGTTATTTTGACGAGGCCAGCCTCTAGATTAGGTGCGACTTCTTTGAGTTTGGTCAGCACCCCCTCAGCTTGAATGATAGCCAGCTTGCTGCCGCGTGTGCCGATGTTAATTTTTTTCACTCAGGCTTGTCCCTGTCGAGGCGGAAAAGCTCTTTGACCAGCGCGATGTAATCCTCTCTACTGTGAACATCATTCTTAAGGCATTGAATGGGGTCGTGAAGTATCTTCTGCACTATAGCTTTGGTCATGGCGTCTAATCTTTCCTGCTCTTCTGGGGAAAGTTGTCGCAACTTTTTCAGCGTCATACTAAGCTGCCTCTGGCGTATGTCTTCTGCCTTTTCTACCAGACTGCTGATTATGGGTTTAACTTCAATAGCCTGCCACCAGGCAATGAACCTCTTTACCTCAGCTTCTATAATCTCCATGGCACTTTCTATCTCGGCTTCTCTCTGCATTCGGTTGAGCTCTGAGAGATAGGTGAAATCGTCTATATCGTAGAGAAAGACATTGCTTATTTGTCTTACCTCGGGCTCTACGTCTCGAGGGACAGCGATGTCAATGACCACCAACGGTTTGTTAGCCCGGATCTGCAGGGTATTTTCTATAGTTCCGCGGTCGAGTATGAAATGCGGCGCTCCAGTACAGCTGATTACTATATCGCAATTAGCTAGCTGCTGGCTGAGGTTATCTATACCGACTGCATCTCCGCCAAGCGCTGCAGCTAGGGCAGAAGCCTTTTTATAGGAGCGGCTGGTGGTGGTAATCTGTGCGATACCCCTTTCCTTGAGTGCCTTGGCTACCAATCTTCCAGCTTCGCCGCTGCCGATGACCAGTGCCTTACAATTGGTCAGATTGCCGATGGCCTTCGCTGCCAATTCCACAGCTACAGAACTCACCGAGAGAGCATTCTTACTGACCCCTGTCTTCTCTCTGACACGTCTGCCTACGTGGAGCGCTTGCTGGAAGAGATTGCGAAGTGGCAGTTCAACCAAACCCGCCCTCTTTGCTTTCTCAAGACTTTGCTTCACCTGTCCCAGAATCTCGAACTCCCCGATAATCAGGGAATCGAGCCCCGCAGCCACGCAGAAGAGATGCTTGACCGCAGCCTCATCCTGATAGCAGTAAAGATGCGGCTGCAAATCAGTGTTAGAGATGTTTGCCCAGGCTTTCAGAAAATCGATGCTTGGATGATAGGTACAGCCACTTTCGGTCACAGAATAGACCTCAGTTCGGTTGCATGTAGACAGGATGACTCCCTGCGACACGTACCTGTTAAGTAGATATAGGGCATCGGCGGTGTGGACGCTGCTTATCGCCAGCTTCTCCCGAATGTCAATCGGTGTTGTGCTGTGATTTACGCCGACGACGCGAATTTGTATGCGAGATAATTTGTTCATGCTTTCCTTTGTTTACCGTGCCTTAAGTTTTCTGATTATGACTTCCTTTGCCTCCTGATTTTCGCCTTGTCTCAGCAGCTCAGCAACTGAATTCAAGTTCAGAACTTCTTGCCAGGCGTCGCTGTCAACTGTAATTCCCTGCTGCTTCAACTCTGAGCGAACCTCGTCAGCAATCAGGGCTAGCTGAGCATATTCAGCTTTAAAGTCCTTTTCCAGCTCGGTCCTGATTTTGCGGGCTAGCGATGGACTTCTGCCTGAGGTGGAGACAGCGACAATGATATCGCCACGCCTCAAATAGGAGGGGACAATAAAATCGGAGTTTTTCGGGTCATCCACCACATTTATCAGTATTCCTCGCCTTCTTGCCTTGGCAGCGATGCCTTCGTTAATTTTGGAATCATCAGTTGCCGCTACGGCGATTAAGGCATCGTGTAAATCTTTCGCCTTGTAGCTCCTTTGTTGTGCTCGTATGGTACCGTCCTTTGCTAGCCGATTTAGCTCGGGGCATAAAGCCGGGCTAACGACTTCCACATCGGCACCGTGTTCCAGAAGTGTTTGCACCTTGCGTAAAGCCACCTTACCTCCACCGACCACCAAGCACTTCTTGCCACGGATATTCAAAAAAATCGGATAATATGGAGATGCTGGCTCGCGCTTTTTCATACCGGATATCGAACTCTCACCTTTTTGATTTCCCTGGTGCTGAAAAGCAGTACCAAGTCATTTTTGTCAAGCTTGGTCTCTGCTGATATTTTACTAGCAATGACTTTGTTGGCATTTTTGCTATCTGCATGTATCATAGCAAATAAGTTATAGGGCCAGAGGGAGCTTGTCTGTCTTGCGTAGCAGTGACTTACTTCTGGAAATGTCGCCATTTTTTTACCCGCTGAGTCTACCATATCTGGTGGAACTTTCCAGCAAGCCATGGCATTAGCGGTAAATCCCAGCTTGTTATGGTTGATGGAGGCGCTGAAGCGCCGCATGATTCTATGCTGTGACAGTGCTTGGCAGTAGCTCAGAAATTCGCCCACATTTATTGATAACTTTGCTGACATTGAGTCAAAAGGTCTTTCAATAAGGGGAAGGTCTTGTTGTAGTTCATTGATAACAGCTCGGTCTATGGATAGTAGTCCAGAGTCTGCGTTTAGTGAATTGCTGTGCTCGATGCTGACATCTGACGCTGATGGATAAGAACGTTTATTGTCATTGCAAGGAGCGTAAGCCCTGTGGCAATCTTGGTGGGGAAGTGAAATGAGATTGCCACGCTTCGCTCGCAATGACGGGAAGGTAAAGGCTCGCAATGGCGGACGGGAATCGCCCTCGCCGAGGTTAAAGTAAGCTCCTATCTTGAAGACTTTCACTGCTGGCAGGTTCAGTGTCGCGTCAGCTTTGATTCTGTTGCCCAATTTTTGCACCTCGCTCTCCAAGTCCTCCTTTGCCGGCATTGCCAGTGTGAACCAGAAGTTGAAGTCATGGTCGCGTTTGTAGCAGTGGCTCACCAGTGGATGCGCGCTGATAATCTGGCTTGCCTCATCCAGTAACCCGGTGGCTGCTTTCATCGCCACCAGCGTAGTCTGGTAGCCGAGTCTTCTGGGATTAAAAACAGGCCCTATCTGGCGGATGATTTCCTCTTCTTTTAGCCTCTTAATTCGGCGGATTATCTCGTCGCCATTCACATCTAATCGCAGTCCCAGGGCAGCAAACGGCTCACGGCTCAACGAGACCTCCGCTTGGATGATGTTAAGTAGCTTTTTGTCAGTATTATCGAGTTTCATAGAATTTATCACCCTGAGCGAGATTCTTCGGTCGCTCCGATGAAAATCGGGACTCCATCAGAATGACAATCTCCTTGCGTCATTGTGGGTCCCGATGCAATCGGGACGTGGCAATCCCATTTTTTGTTTTGTCATTCTGAGCGCAGCGAAGAATCTCACGTGCTCCGCACCACCCAGATTGCCACGCTTCGCTCGCAAGGACAGTGGAGTGAAGGGCTCGCAATAGTGGATAGGGGTTGCTCAACAGCCTCCTTTTCATAGCTTATATTTACCTTTTCTTTCGCCATAGCGCTGGTTCATAAATACAGTACGGCTCAGCCTCCAGATAGTCGCCGGTGGATTCATAGGCTCTGGCTCGGCAGCCGCCGCAGACTCTCCTATATTCACAGATGCCGCACTTTCCCTTGATATTCGATAGGTCTCTTAATTCATAGAATAGAGCGGAGTCCGCCCAGATTCGACTGAAGCTCTCGTTTTTTATATTCCCGGCCTCAACATCCAAATAGCCACATCCCTGCACTCTGCCGCGATGGGAGACGAAGCAAAAACCGGTGCCAGCTAGACAGCCGCGTGTCATAGAGTTCATGGCTTTGTTGCCAACTTTTGTTCCTTGCGGATTGCCCTTTTTCTCTCTTTGTCTGATTATCCGTTGATAGTGAGGGGCATCTGTGGGTTTGAAGAATATCCTGTCTTCCAGCTCCTTTTGCCTGTCATAGACCCAGTTTAGTGTCTGCTCGTATTCTTCTGAGGACATCTCGACTGCTTCTAATCCTTTTCCCCGGCCCGTCGGTACCAGCATGAACGGATGGAATGCCACTGCCCCTGCTTTAAGGGCAAGATTAAGCAGTTCATTCAAATACTTGATGTTTAGCCTAGTGATGGTGCTGTTGATCTGGATTTCAACGTCTGCCTGACGCAGGTAGGCAATACCAGTCATAGCTGCTTGGAAGGCACCTGCCTTACCACGAAACCTGTCCTGAAGTTCCGGCATGGGGAAGTCTATGCTCACAGCCACTCTCGACACCGGGATTGCTTTCAATTTATGTGCAATCTCCTCTGTGACCAGCGTGCCGTTGGTGCCTATGACCACCCTTATCCCTTTTTCCACCGCATACCTGGCTATCTGGAAGAGGTCAGGACGCAGAAGTGGTTCACCTCCGCTGATTATTATGACAGGTTTACCTACATCCAGTATGCCATCAACTAGGCCTAGACATTCTTCGGTGGTTAGCTCGTCTTTATAAGTGCCGCTGGTGGAGGAAGACCGACAATGGGCGCAAAACAAGTTGCAGCTTCTGGTTATCTCCCAGGCGACCATCTGTAGTTTTGGGATAATGCCTTCTTTTATCATTTAACTAATTCAATTTCACCGTCGGTCAAATAACATGCCGGGTCTTCGGCCCAAACATCGCCGAAAACCGTCTCCGCTCGCACTCGCAGGTTGCCATTGCACAGATCAAGGTACCGACATCTGGCACATCGCCCCTTGAGCAATTTTTTTCTGTCTTTAAGGCCATGCATCAACGGGTCTG
This sequence comes from Chloroflexota bacterium, assembly GCA_016865895.1. Taxonomy (GTDB): domain Bacteria; phylum Chloroflexota; class Dehalococcoidia; order GIF9; family UBA5629; genus VGNY01. The sequence goes on from VGNY01000004.1 coordinate 32,894, forward strand.
ATGTATCCAGCCAGATATCGCCGAATTTCCGCTGGCGTACATTGCCGAAGGAGTAATGTTGCCAGAATTGGTCAGCGTGGACATCCCCTGAAGCGTCAACTGCCCCTATGCGGATGCCTGAGTTGTTGCCACCATTGGCTCGGAGCAATGCCAGCGCCTTCTGAGCACGGGTTGGGTCTTGTCTTTTCAACTTGAGGTACAGATAAACACCGTCAGCGTGATTGTCCACAGTGAGGACTTCTTTAGGCAGGCCACGCTGGTAGAGGTCTGTAGTGCGGTCGCAGATTAAATCAACCACTTTTCTAGTTTGAGAATGGACCAAATCATCTGTTCTAAGTTGACTTCCACGGCCGGCATAGACGAGATGGTAAAAACAGAGTCGTTCTATTTCTTCACGTTCGACTAGGTCAAAAATTGCGGGTATTTCCGTATAAGTGGAGCGAGTAATGGTCAATCTCAGAGATATTCTCAGTTCCAGGGCAGTGCAGTTTCTGATACCTTGTAAAGCGGCTTGGTAAGCGCCCTTTTCCCCACGAAACTGGTCGTTTTTGTCACCAATGCCGTCCAGGCTAATGCCCACCTCGGCGAAACCGACGTCTCTTATTCTCTTAGCCACCTCTTGGGTGATAAGAGTACCGTTGCTGGACAGTACAGTCATTAATCCTTCCTTTCCGGCGAAGTCGGCAAGCTCAAAGATGTCATTCCTGAGCAAGGGCTCGCCGCCGGAAAATAATATCACCGGCACACCGAAATCAGCCAGGTCACGGATAAAAGACTTTGCCTCTTTAGTATTTAGAGTACCAACAGGGTCTTGGTTGCTGGCGCTGCTATAACAGTGGACGCAGCGGAGGTTACACTTCGTGGTGCAGTTCCAGACGATGATAGGTGGTTGTCTGTCACCGGCATAAATTTGACCACCGTAGCGCAGATTGTCGCCTAGCCCCGCTGCATCACAGAGCAATCTCGAAACCGATATCATTCCGTGGTTATTATACTTCCAAAGCTCACCTTTCGGCTAATTACTCCTGCCGACATATCTCTGTAGTGCTCATTTGTCATCCCGATGCAATCGGGACTCGCAATGATAGTCCATCCTTTTCAAATCGAGTGCTAAAATCATAGAGTGGTAACAGCCGACAATCGTAAATATTGACAACGGGGAGTAGGAAGGAGACTAGATAAAGTATGCCAGATGTATAGATGTGTTTCTGAGACGAGGCTGAGGGCATTAACAAACATGGTATAATGAGGGTGTGATTGAATGGAGGGCACTGGGACTCTGGGGAATCTGGGGAATCTGGAGTTGCTGGTGCTTTTTGTTTGGGTGACGATTGCTAGAGTTCGTGCTCATCTAGGTGGCGTGCGAGGAAAGACGAAGATAAGACGAAGAAACAGCTTTTAAGTGAGCTGGCGGCGCTGCGGCAGTGGATTGCCGAACTGGAAACACACGACAACGAGCGCAAGAAAGCGGAGGAGCGTTCCAGACAACTTGAAGAATACCTCCAGTTGCAGATTGAACGAATGCCTATCGCACTTATTGTCTGGGATGTAGATTTTCGTGTGCAATCCTGGAATCCCGCCGCTGAAAACATATTTGGCTTCTCGAACCAGGAAGTATTGGGGAAGCATCCTTACGGCCTTGTTATGCCCAAAGAAGCTCAGCCTCATGTGGATACCATCTGGGATCGGCTTCTTGAAGGAGACATGACAGCACATAGTATAAACGAAAATGTAACCAAAGATGGCCGTACGATTATCTGCCGCTGGACGAATACACCGCTAAGGAAGGCAGATGGCACCGTAATGGGAGTTCTTTCCATGGTTCAAGATATCGCCGAGCGCAAGCGGGCGGAGATGAAGGTCAAGAAGCTGTACACGCTGCAGTCAGCAATCAAGGAGATAAACGAGTTGCTTCTGAGGGCCAGGAGTGAACAGGAACTTTTCCGGGAGATATGTCATCACCTGACCACAGCGGACTTCGTCCGCTTTGCCTGGATAGGATTGCTGCAGGAAGGCACAACTGAAATCAAGTCGGTGGCACACGCTGGTTTCGAAGATGAGTTTCTATCAATTGTCGAGGTTACAATGGATGAGATGGATTTAGGCACAGGACCCAGAGGTATAACGCTAAAGACGCACAAACCGGTCATTATCAATGACATAGAGAAGAACCCTAGCTATGACCCATGGTGGGAAGAGGCATTGAAGAGGGGCTACGCTGCGCTGGCTGCCATGCCACTGGTACGTGATAGTGAGGTTATCGGTATATTATGCATTAGCTCGGGCACCGGGGATGCCTTTGGCGATGAATAAATTGGATTCCTCGCAGAGGCGGTGAACGATATAGCCGTGGGCGTCAAGTCCTTGCGGTTGGAGCAGAAGCTGGAGCAGAGCTATGAGAAACTGCGCCAGGCGATAACGGGCACGGTAGAGGCTATGGCGCAGACAGTGGAGATGAGAGCCCCCTATACTGCTGGCCATCAGCGCAGAGTGGCTGAGCTTGCCTTTGCTATAGCTACGGAGATGGAGCTTTCCGAAGAACAGGTCGAGGGGCTGAATGTGGCGGTGGCTGACGTGGTGGAGGACATGGCTTCCCACCGTCCTTACTACCACCACGCTCTGGGTATAGATAAGGCGCTGGAAGGCGATTTCACAGAATAAAGACAAGTTCTACGACCCTGATGTGGTGGATGCCTGAATAAGGCTTTTCTATGAGAGAGGCAACAAATTGGAGTAATGTGGCTGTGGGGCTTTAGACCCGCCTAGACCACACTGGGGCGACCCTGAAGGGTCGCAACTACATTGCTTTGTCATTGCGAGGAGCGCCAGCGACGTGGCAATCTTGGTGGCTAGTCCAGTTCCAGGCTTATATCCAGGGCTTTGGGGGAGTGGGTTAGAGCACCTATTGAGATGAGGTCAACGCCAGTTTCAGCCACAGCACGAACTCTGTCCAGAGTAATGCCTCCGGAGGCTTCGATTAGAGCGCGGCCTTTAATTAGCTGGACAGCCTTACGCATATCCTCAAGGTTCATATTATCCAGCATAATGATATCGGCTCCAGCGTCAACGGCTTCAGCAGCTTCTTGAGGATTCTTGACTTCAATCTCGATTTTCAGATTAGGCGGAGATTTTTGGCGAGCTTTGTCTATGATTTGTTTTATGTTTAGCCCTTGATGGCGAAACGCTGCCAGGTGATTGTCCTTAATCAGGATACCATCTCCGAGGTGCATGCGATGGTTCTTGCCACCGCCGGCTCGCACAGCGTACTTTTCTAGTGCTCTTAACCCCGGTGTAGTTTTTCTGGTATCAGTGATTTGGACCGGCAAGCCTTTGATAGCCTGGATGTAGCGGGCTGTCTCCGAAGCGATGCCGCTGAGATGTTGCAGGAAGTTTAGGGCAACCCGCTCGGCTTTTAATATGCTGGCAACTTTGCCTTCCATTTTGGCTATTATGTCTCTGGGCTTAACCTCAGTCCCATCCTCGATGAGGATATCTATTTTTAATTCTGGGTCAACTTTGAGGAAAACCTCTCGAGCTATCTCAGTTCCAGCTATAGTCCCCTTTGCTTTGGCGATTATTGATGCCTTTCCCTGTTGGGTCTTGGGTATTAGCGCTTCGGTAGTCGCATCTCCGGAGCTGAGGTCTTCTGATAGAGCCTGGTCAATAAGCTGTTCAGCTTGGGGGGTGATTGATAATCTCATTTTATTGCTTATTTAGATAGGTGCTTTTACGATTACGGTTGTACCTTTGCCGGGCTGGGACTTTATCTCCAATTTACCTCCAATTAGGCGTGCTCGTTCTTCCATTCCCTGGACACCAAGTTTTCCTTCCTTGACCAGGTCCCCAGTCAATCTCGATAGTGAGAAGCCCTTGCCATTATCGGTGATAGTCATTCTGATGTGGCTTGAGTCTGATTCTACAGTGACATTGACCTCGGAGGCTTGGGCATGCTTTCGGACATTATTCAGAGCCTCCTGGGCAATACGAAACAGGGCAAGCTCTGTTTCTGAGGGTAATGAAGGCAATATATCCGCCTTCACTGCAGCTTTAATCTCCAGTTCTTTGCTAAGTTCCTCAGCTAACCAGTTGAGTGCCGCTACCAATCCCATCTGGTCTAGAATACTTGGTCTCAGGTCACGGGCGTACCGCTGCAAGCTTTTATAGGCTTCGTTGGCGATGTTTTGCAGATGTTCTAGCTCGCTTATGGTAGCTTTGGGTAGCTTATGTGCGCCTCCAGATATAAGGATGTCCAAGCGGCGCGATAATAGCACTATTAATTGAGCAATATCATCGTGGAGCTCCCGGGCGATACGTTTGCGTTCCTCCTCTTGTGCCATGAGAGTTTCACGAATTTGAAAACGGAGATTGTCCCTCAACCTTCTTTCCTCGGTTACATCACGAGCGATGTTCTGGAAGGCGAGGGGCTTGCCGCCGGCTCGGATGAGGCGGGTAAATAATTCTACTATTGTCTCTGAGCCATCTTTTTTAATCAATCGCTGGTCATAGCGCTGGTCTATTGCTTCGCCTTGCATAAGTCTGGCCCTGACCTCTCTGGCTGTGTTTAATGCCTCAGGGGAGAGAAACTCGGAAACATTTTTGCCTATTACTTCATTGGGGGGGTAGCCGCTGACTTTTTCACATGCATTATTGGCTATAACTATTTTGCCATCCATGTCGTGAACCCAAATAGCATCGCTGGCGTTAGTAAAAAGTTCCTCGTAGTTCTCTTGTGATGTTCTTAAAGCTGTTGTGATTCCATATAACTGTCTCTGTTGCCGATACCATCCGCGGTGCATTTGAATTAGTGAAATGCTTAAGCCGGCGACGATAAGCACAGCGAAGCTTTCAGTTAAGGTGGTTCTAGTGTCGGTTGGAATAACCAGTGCCTGAGGTATCATAGCCAGACCAGATGCCAACCATATGGTAATGCCGAACTTTATTCCCACTGACCAGCCAGCGTAGATTATCAGCAGAAGGTAGGCAAACCGCTCTACGATATCTGTTGATAGACCAAAAAATGAAGTGAGAGACACTTTGCCTATCAAAGGCACGTTGGCTAGAAGCTCATGGTAGTGGGATAGAGTCAGAATAATGAAGAGCAAGATTATGAAGCAGATGTGGAAATTATGCCATCTAGTTGACATCATCCTGATGCTCATCTTCGTTTATTCGTAGCAGTGTAGGTTGAGTGTCGATGTGTTCTAGTTTTCGGAGCTGCGCTCTTGTTTAATATCTTCCAGAGTAAGCAATCCCGACCTCAAGGCTTGAACAAGGGCCTCACTACGCGAAGCAACATTCATTTTGGTGAAGATATTGGACATGTGAGCCTTAACAGTACGTAGGCTGAGGCATAACCTATCAGCTATTTCCTTGTTGCTCATGCCAGTAGCCAGCAACTTCAACAATTCACTCTCCCGGTCGCTTAGAAGTCCGCCTATCTTGTTCTCTGCAGTGCCAGGCGATTTGACCAAAGCTTGCCTGAGTAGCTTCTCGATGATCTTAGGGTGAAGCACTGACTCGCCGGCTCTTATGGCTCGTATGGCATCTACCAGGTCTTGTCCTCGAGCGCTTTTCAGTAAGTAGCCGGCCGCTCCAGCTTCAAGCAATCCTAGTACATAATTGTCATCCTCATAGGCGGTGAGGACTAATATAGCTATAGTGGGGGCGAGCTTCTTAATTTGCCGGCTGGCTTCAAGCCCATCGAATTGGGGCATCATAATATCCATCACCACAATATCTGGCTTCAATTGGGAAGCTAGGTTGACAGCCTCCTCTCCGTTACTTGCCTCGCCTATTATCTCCATGTCTTTCTGGCTGGAGAATACCTGTGACAGTGCCTGGCGTAAAAGAGGATGGTCATCAGCAATTAAGATTCTAGTCTTCGGTTTCACTTTTTGTATCTCCGGACCTGTTAGTAGCAATTATACGGCATACAAGGTTGGCGAGACAAAAAATTGTGGGCGGACATTTCCGAGCGATGGTGGCTATCTCGGCCGAGGTAGACGTTAGTGCTGTGCGGAGATTGTCACGTCCCCCGATATATCGGGGGACTCACAGTGATAGTGGGGAAATTTTGTTTCTTGTGGCGTTGTTAAGCTGCTCAAGCATCTTATGTTTTCACATAGGCTAAAGTACTATCTGAAATTAGAGCCAAAGACCGATGATAGATAGCTTACCGGTTGATAAATTTATACTAGTGTGGCCGCATCGAAAAGATGGGTGGTTGGGTAAGTAGAAGTGGCAAGTTTGTGGCTGCATTGTAATAGTACTGACTCAGGTAGGAGAAATGTTAAAGGAGGTGGAAAAATAATGCAATTGCCGTTCATAGCAGTCCTAAGTCTGGCGGTGTCTGCTGTTTTGTTTCTGGTAGCATTTTTTTGGTATCCAAATATACGTGGTATTCACAGTGCGATGCAGAGGATGTTGAAGCTGTGGTCTGAGCGTACAAGAGCTAGGTCGATAACCGAAACCGGCTGCCGCGGTTGATAGTAGCACGAAGCTGCGGTAGCAGCTACGGAATGATGGATACTGTGCTGAGTGGTTAAGGGAGACTAAAGTAGGAGAAAAAAATGAATAAATTCGATGTACTAAGGAAATGCGACATGTTTCGAGCCTTGGATGATAAGCAGCTTCGTGAAGTTGAGAAAATGTGTGATTATGAAGAATTTGAGGCCGGGGCAATCATCTGCAAACAAGGCTTCAGAGAAGAAAAGCTTTATGTAATCGAATACGGCACAGTAGGAATTATTCTTGAGGTTGGGCCACTTGCCCAACGCCAAGTTCAAGCGGTGACCGACTTTGATGTTTTTGGTTGGTCATCTATGCTCGACCCATACGTTTGCACCGCTACAGTTAAAGCTTTAGAGAAGACGAGGGCATTGGCTTTTGATGGACAAGAATTATCTGGTTTGTGTGTAACCAGGCATGAGATAGGCTGCAGAGTTTCGAGAGGCATTGCACGTGTAGTGGCAATGAGGCTACGACAGGCGTATATCCAGTTGGTGGGGGTTACTTCACCAGTGTAAATCAGGCAGGTCGATTGTATCAATAAGTCTTGAAAGGAGGTCAACAATGGCAAATGTCGAGACAATTACCTCAATGATGGGAGAGAAAAGGGTTTTTAATCCTCCCAAAGAATTCAGCGAAAGAGCATATATACGAAATCTGGTTGAGTACAAAGAAATTTATCAGTGGTCAATTGATGACCCGGAGGGATTCTGGGGTGAGATGGCGGAACAGCTCGATTGGTATAAGAAGTGGGATAAGGTGCTTGTTGAAGACTTTAAGGAAGGCAAGCATGAGTGGTTTGTGGGTGGTAAACTCAATGTCAGCCATAATTGTCTGGATAGACATGTTAGGACTTGGAGGAAAAATAAGGCAGCATTGATTTGGGAAGGTGACATCGGCGACAGTAAGATACTCACTTATCAACAGCTGTACCGAGAGGTGTGCAAATTTGCCAATGTACTGAAAAAGCATGGTGTTAAGAAGGGGGATAGGGTATCTATTTACTTGCCCATGATTGTCGAGTTGCCGATTGCCATGCTGGCTTGTGCCAGAATTGGTGCTATCCACAGTGTTATTTTTGGCGGTTTCAGTGCTGATGCATTGAGAGATAGAATGTTGGATTGTGGGTCCACTGTGCTAATTTGTGTTGATGGCTACTATCGCGGGGGTAAGATTATAAGGAGTAAGGATAATGCCGATGAAGCTCTTGAGGCCTGTCCTCTGGTAAAGGATGTGATAGTGGTCAAACGAGCTAGCATAGAAGTAGCCATGAGGAAAGGACGTGATTATTGGTGGGATAACGAAATGGCGGCTGCCGGAGTTAACGCATATTGTGAACCCGAGGTGATGGACGCTGAGGACCCTTTGTTTATCTTGTATACCAGTGGCAGTACTGGAAAACCTAAGGGAGTCCTCCATACTCAGGCTGGTTATCTACTTTATTGTTACCAGACTTTCAAGTGGATATTTGATGTGAAGGAAGAGGACACTTTTTGGTGCACTGCCGATATCGGGTGGGTCACAGGTCATAGTTATATCGTCTATGGTCCTTTAGCCTTTGGAGCGACAAGCCTCATGTTTGAGGGAGTCCCGACATATCCCCATCCTGATCGTTTTTGGGAAATCGTGGAAAAATATCAGGTAAATGTTTTTTATACGGCTCCTACTGCCCTTCGAGCATTAATGAAAGAAGGAGAACAGTGGCCTAACAAGCATGATTTAAGCTCTTTGCATCTGTTGGGTACGGTTGGCGAGCCCATAAATCCTGAAGCTTGGATGTGGTATTACAATATGATAGGCAAAGGAAAGTGCCCCATTGTAGATACCTGGTGGCAAACTGAGACCGGTGCTGCCCTGATTAGCCCACTACCTGGAGCCATTCCTATCAAGCCAGGTTCAGCAACACTGCCGTTTCCTGGAATTGAATTGGCGATACTGAGAGAGGATGGTTCTAACGTCGGTGTTAATGAAGGTGGTTATCTGGTGATTAAGAGACCATGGCCGGGTTTGATGCGGCGAGTCTATGGTGACCCAGAGAGATTTAAGAATACTTACTTCGTTCGGTTCCCTGGTGTCTATACCACAGGAGATGGAGCCAGGATAGACGAAGATGGCTACTATTGGTTAATGGGTCGTATAGACGATGTTATTAATGTGTCAGGTCACCGCATAGGCACTGCCGAGGTTGAAAGTGCGTTGGTGTCTCATGAGAAGGTGGCAGAGGCTGCAGTTGTTGGCATGCCCCACGAAATAAAGGGTCAAGGTATATATGCCTTTGTTACCTTGAAGGCTGGTGTGGATAAGTCTGAAGGATTGAAGAAGGAACTGGTAGCTCATGTGCGTAAGGAAATTGGTCCGATAGCCACACCGGATAAGATTCAATTTGCTGACGTCTTGCCTAAGACCAGGAGCGGCAAAATCATGAGGAGGATATTGACCAAGATTGCTGCCGGTGATATAGAGCAACTGGGAGATATTACCACGCTGGCTGACCCATCAGTGGTTGATATTTTGGTGAAGGAGAGAATGTAGGCCGTTTTCTTCAGCAGTAAGACTCGGTTTTCGAAGTTACTTCTGTTCCGTGCCACCAACCCGATTTGCTGCTGATTGTGCTGCACTTTGGCCAAAAGGGCTACTACTGATGGCTTGAGCGAGTTTACTGTAAGCATTTCAGATGCAATTTTTCTTTATTCAGTGCTGTGTTATTAATCGGGCGATTAGTACCTTTGAGTTATGGCTAAAGTTATAGCCAAAATTAGAGCCAAAGACCGATGAGAGTTGTCTTGGCCACTGCTAAATTTGAAGTAAAGAGAAAAGAAGGAGGTGACAAAATGACTAAGGAAATGCGTCCGAAGACCGAGGAAACCGCCGAAGCGCTGGAGAAGCTTGCCAGCGCACCCACAGTTGTCCCGAAGGAAGGTCTGGCTGGAAGATGGGCAGTGCTATCCGTGTTGGCCAGAGCGGCTGACGAGCCTGAGTTCATGGCTCGTTTGGCAGAGAACTCTCACGAAGCTCTCAAGGAATATTATACCTTAACTCAGGAGGAGAAAGCGGCCCTAGCTAGCGGTGACATCCAGAAGATAGAGAGTTGGGTAGGTAAACTGGACAAGCGTCTATCAACCTGGCTCTGGTACCGACTATCTCAGGAGAAGTGGTAAAGGGAGGAGCGGAGTCATGGCAAACTTAAAGTCATCGGGCAAGGAAATACAGAGGCTGGAGAGTCAGAGGCTTCCGGCAGTTGAAGTGTCACGTCTCCAGACAGCATTGGAAGAGCTGAAAAACTGTGCTGCTACTGATTGTAGGCCGCCAGCAGAGATGGCAGTAAAAATGGAAGCTGTGGGTGTGGCCAAGGCGAATGGGAATATCTGGACTATCTCGCTTCTGGGCATACTAGCGGGTTTTTTCATTGGTTTGGGAGCCATGTTTTGTACTTTGGTTACCACTGACATCCAGGTTGGTTTCGGCCTGACCAAGCTGCTGGGTGGAGTCGTGTTCTGTCTAGGGCTTATTCTCGTGGTGCTAGCTGGAGCCGAGCTATTTACTGGCAATGCTCTCATGGTGGCCAGCCGAGCCAGCGGCAAGATAAAACTTTCTCAGCTGTTTCAAAACTGGGGCATAGTTTACTTCACCAATCTTGTCGGGTCATTGCTTCTAGTGGCAGTGGTCTTTTACAGTCAGTTCTGGGCACTAGATGGTTATAAGGTAGGTGTGAATGCCTTATCAATTGCCAATGCCAAGGTAAACCTGGCTTTTTGGCCGGCCTTCGCCCGTGGTATTCTGTGCAATACACTGGTCTGTTTAGCTGTCTGGCTCTGTTTTGGTGCTCGTTCCACCATTGATAAAGTATTTGCCATACTTTTCCCCATAACAGCGTTCGTGGCTTGTGGTTTTGAACACAGCATAGCTAATATGTACTTTATTCCAATGGGTATAGTTATGGCAGGACAGGCCAAAGTCCTTGAAGTAGCTGGTGTAACTGCAAGCCAGGTAGCTAATCTCAATGTAGCTGGCTTTATCGGCAATCTAGTCCCAGTTACTCTGGGCAATATTGTTGGTGGCACGTTTGTAGGCAGCATTTATTGGCTGGCATATCTTCGGAAGGAGCGTGCTGCTGAAGCAGCGACCGCCAGGCCGTGGCTTACGGGCATGTTCTCTAGGCCGGGCTTGCAACCTCAACAAGTGAACTATTTGGATGCTGAGACCAAGGCTCTGATATCGGTGTTGGCTAAGGCCAGGGATGACAGTGCTTTCTTAGCCAAACTGGCTGATAATCCTGATAAGGCTCTTAAAGCTTATAAGTTAACTCCCGAGGCGAAGGCGGCTCTTGAGAGTGGAGATGTCCGCTGGCTGGAATCCAGGGTCGGTGTGTTAGATGAACCATTGCGTACTTGGCTTACCTCCCGGCTAGCCCAAGAAAAATGGTAACTACCCTCCCATTGGAAAGGTGGTGATGGCTGAGAAGCTCACCACCTTTTTCTACAGAGACCAGCAAGCTATTTATTGGGGTCTTTCTTGGTTATCTCCTGGATAATCATTTCAACGCAAGTGGGGATTGCCTGCTTAACATTAGGTGTACATTCTTCGCTGAAGGTGCTTATATCTGATGCCTCGATGGCAAAAATGGTGATTTGCGGTGGTAGGGCAAGACCTAGCCTTTTGCCAAGCTCGATGGTGGTAGTAAAGCTAACATTGTGAGGTGCGGCTGTACGGTGGGTAGAATCAAACGCTTCAGGGTCAAGGCGGTAGATTTGTCCTGCCTTGCCATCTGCTGTCTGAATGGCGTCAATGATGACTGCTCTGTCATAGCCAACCAGCAGGTCTAAAAGGCTGAGACCGGCTACGCCGGTCTCCATAACGGTTATCTCTGGTTGGTCAAGCCTCTTTTTGAGTTCAGCAGCAACATAAAGCCCCACCCCATCATCGCTGAGAAGCGAATTACCCATTCCCAGAATCAGTGTCTTCGTATTTCCATCCACTTATGATATTGCAACTATTACTGACTGAGAAGCGCCGTTTAGCGGCTTAGCCTTTCTATCACTTCCCCCTTGCTATTGTAGATGATTACCTCCATTGGTGCCTGTCCTGGTAGGGTGTGGGTAGCGCAGGCAAGACAAAGGTCATAGGGACGCCAGGCCATTTCGATGCGGTTAAGCAGCCCTTCGGTTATCTCCTTGCCCGGTTTGATGAGTGCCATAGCCGCTTTCTTAACGGACATATTGACGGCGGCTGCATTATTGACGGTAGCCACAATCAGGTTGGCTTTCTTGATGACTCCTTTTTCGTCGGTAATGTAGTGATGGGTTAGCGTACCTCGAGGAGCCTCCACAATGCCGACACCTTCGTCAGGAGTAGCTGTGGGAATAGTACGTATATTGGGGCTGGTAATCTCGGGGTCTTTGCTGAGTTCCAGTAATCTTTCGGCAGCGTAGAGAAGCTCAACTAGGCGTGCCCAGTGAGTGGCTAATGTCTGATGCACGGGTTTGCCGCCCAGTGTGGAATAAAATCTCTCGTATTCTGTCTGGGCCAGCGGTGTTGCCATGCCATCGGCAGCATTGAGTCGGGAAAGAGGAGTTGCTCGGAAAACACCGCTATCCTTGCCATCAACAAATCCCTTCCAGCCGATTTTCTTCAGGAAGGGGAATTTCATGTAACTCCAGGGCTCCACATGTTCAGCGACATGGTCGAGGTATTCCCGAGGGGCGTATTTGGCAAATTCCTTGCCATCGGGGTTAACCACTCTAACTTTGCCATCGTAGAAGTTGACCTTGTTCTTTTCGTCAACCAGTCCCATGTAGTAGGTGCGGTGAGTATAAGCATCGCTGAGAACCATATCCAGGTACTCTTTGTTCTTGAGGACGATATCATCAAAGACTTTCAGAGAAAGTTTGGCAAATTCCACAGAGTCCTTGGCTATCTGTTCAACTTCTTTCCTTTCGTCTTCGTTAAGGCCTTTGCTGATGCCGCCGGGAAGCCCAAATACTGGATGCACAGCCCTGCCGCCGAGCATGTGGATAATGCGGTGATTTTTCATCCGGGTGTTAATCACGGCTCCGCCTAGTTCCAAGCCGACCTTGGCGATGACACCCAGGATGTTGCGTTCGGCTACAGGAGCTTCAGGGCCCATGACGAAGTCAGGGCCAGCGAGGATATAGAAATGGGTGGTGTGGTCGGTGACGTAGAAGGCGCTGTAGAAAAGTTCGCGCAGCTTTTTGGCTGGGCTTGGCGGGTTAACATGGAACAGGTCGTCCAAGGCCTTGGTTGATGCCATATGGTGAGCTTCGGGGCAGACACCACAGATGCGCTGAGTGATTTGGGGCATGTCCTCGGCCAGTCGTCCTTCAGAGAATTTCTCAAAGCCCCTTAGCTCTGGGACTTGAAAGTAAGTATTTTCTACTTCACCAGCATCGTTGAGGAAAATTTCAATTTTGCCGTGACCTTCAAGTCTGGTGATAGGGTCTATGGTGATTTTTTTCATTTTATTCTTGCCCTCCTTAGTAGCGAATCAGGTAAGCTGTAGCGGTAGAAGGTGCCTACAGGGTCGTGGATGCTGGCGATGATTTTATCTATTTCGGCTGGGTCATTGGAGTCAATCACTGAGGATATGGCGCTTAAGAAATGAGCTCCTTGGTCGATTACTCCGTCCACCGGTCCGTAGCAGCCAGTGCAAGGCATGTTAGCCTGTGGGCAGGGGGCCTCACAGCCACCACGGGTGGCGATGCCGGCGCATAGTAAGCCTTGCTCCAGCAGACATATTTCTGGTTCAGGTATGATTTCAAAGGTTCGGTAGAATTTCTTAACCTTTTTCACATCTCTTTTCCGAGGGCAATCATCGCATACCGCTTTGGCATTATGTGTAATCACTGTCCCTTTTGGCGGCAGTTTACCCTCAATTAAGGCTTCCAAAGCCAGCCATGTCGTTCTGGCTTCTGGGGGACAACCGGGGATGGTATAGTCCACATCCACTGTCTGGCCGAGTGTCTTGACCGTATCATAGAACTCAGGGATGTTAAGTTCACCTTCAGGCACCTTGTATTTTGTCTGTGGTAAGACCTTTTCTTTGTTATCGGTTGATGGTGTTTCCAGGTAGGCTCGTTCAAAAATGAGTTCCCGGTTGAACATATTGCCCAGGCCAGGGATGCCACCTCCATAGGCACAGGCGCCGTAGGCAATCATCACCTTTGACTTTTCGCGGAGCATTTTAGCTAGGTGTTCCTGTTCTGAAGTTCGAACGGCTCCATTAAACAGACAGACATCTATGCTTTTCTGGGGCATAGCTTCGACGTCTTTGTACTTGGCGTCAATGGCTACCGGCCAGAACACGATGTCAGCGACCTCAGCTAGTTTCAGGATTTTGTCGCCAATCTGGAGCTGAGCAATTTCACATCCGCCGCAACTAGAAGCCCAGTAGAGAGCTATTTTAAGCTTTGCCATGTTTTGCCTCCTTGGAGTTGTTCTTAAAGGGTCCTAGTGCCCTAACTTTGGCGGTCATATCGTCAACTATTGAGACGAAGCGGTCACCTTCGGATGCTGATACCCAATCAAGTCGTACTCGCTCATTATCAATTCCGAGCTGGCTCAATGTTTTCTTGAGCAATGGCATGCGCCGCATTGTCTTATAGTTTCCTTCGGAGTAGTGGCAATCGCCAGGATGACAACCTAAGACCAAAACGCCATCAGCTCCTAGTTGAAAAGCTTTGACGATGAAGGTTGGTTCTACCCGGCCACTGCACATCACTCTGATGATACGGACGTTAGGTGAGCATTTCATTCTGGCAGTGCCAGCCAAATCGGCGCCCCGATAAGAGCACCAGTTACAAC
>VGNY01000005.1 GCA_016865895.1 Chloroflexota bacterium
CAAAAGTATGACCTGGGGTCATCCTTTTTTCCAAAAAATAATCAGCCTTTTGGCTGATTAGCCCCATACGGGGAAATCTCAAATCCTAAAACCCAAATCCTAAACAATATCAAAATTCCAATTCTCCAAATTCGAGACAACATGCCTGTCTGTCATGGCGAGGAGTCCTTCCACGGAAGGGCGACGTGGCCATCTCAGTCTCTTTCCGCGTCATTCTGAGCGTAGCGCTTGTCCTTGAGCGAAGCGAAGGAAAGAATCTCACGTCTTCCCCACCACCGAGATTGCCACGTCCTTCCAGAATGGAAGGACTCGCAATGACGAATAGACAGTTTCGGTCATTGGACTTGTCCCGAGTGAAGCGAGGGAACTGGAGCTTTGAATTTGTTTAGAGTTTAGAAATTGTGATTTAGGATTTACTTTGTGATTTGGTGCTTGAAATTTGAAATTTACCCCTTTGGGGGGCTTGACAGGCGTGGTAAAATAGTATCTAGGCAAGGGGAAATCCTTGCCTATTGGACTATCTATGAAATAAAGGAGGTGATGAGAATGGGAGGAAGCCAAATCCCGATTTTATCGGGACGAGGCAAGACCACACCCGTCCTGACTCCGGGACATAAACTCCAAGACCCAGAGAAATTTCGCTGGGCTGTCTGTGGAGTAGCCTGAACAAGGGCAGGCTTTATAAATACCCAGAAAAAGTGAATACTTTTCCCCGAAAAGGGGTTCCAAAACCGGAGGCGAAACGTGTCGATCCCGATGAAATCGGGACGCCGAAGGTCTCCGAAGAGAGAAGCTGAACTATTCACTGACCGTTAGCTTTGACCGGTAAAAAATGTAGCCCCGTCCCGCTTTGCGGGATAGCCTCGGGAACTCGACTACAGGGGTGGTAAGGGTCTACAGGGGTGTTTGGGTCGAGGCTACAGGGGTGGTAAAGGTCGGGGCTACAAGTAAGCCGGAGCCAAGGCTAAGTCAGGAAGCCAAGGAAAGCTCTTCGGAGTTTAAAAAACTTAGGAGGTATAATGAAAACCAAATATCCTAGTATCTTCGGTCTCCTGGTTGCGCTCATGCTGGTAGCCAGCTTTGTCGTGCCTACCAACTTTATGAGCCCGAAACCAGTCGAGGCCGACCCTGGCATCTGCAAATGGGACGTGCTGCCAACGCCCTTTTACAGACCGCTTGTGTATGATGTTTACCCTGGTCTTGAGATACAAGACATGGCGGTAGCCGGCGACGGCGCAACCATATACGCGGCTGTCAGAATGGTGCTGAGCGCTACGGGCGCAAGCCTTACACTTCAAGCTACCGGCTGCACTCTTACTGCAGGAAACTCCTATACCAACCTTTTCGTCACCACCACGGGCGGCATTTTCTGGACGGCATCCAAGAGCATGTCGCTGCTCAATGCAGTAAAGGCCTACCTTGGAGCTTGCCCTGACGACGGTGATACGAATATCTACCATGTGGCAGTGGCACCGGATAATCCCAAGTATATCGCTGTCACCTCGGACGACCCCGACACGCCGGGCGCTGGTCCCCAGGCGGTGTGGGTAAGCCCTGACGGCGGCTCCACCTGGGACTACGCTAGTGGCCTGGGCCTTGGAGGCACCACTGCGACCATCCGCGCCATTGACATCTCGATGGATTACGGCGGCAAGCGCGATATTGCCGTTGGCACCACCACCTGCACTCCTGGCGGTGACCTTCGTGTGGTTCAGTCCACCGGCTTCGGCGGCTGGAAAGCTCAGAATACTACCACGAGTTTAGGAGCTGCTGTTGACATCTTCGCCGTGAAGTTCTCACCCACCTACGCGAGCGATGCATCAATAGCTGTGGTCTATGCCGATGCAAGTAATACCTATTACAACATCGGCCTGCGCGACATCGATAAGAACACAACTGATACCTGGGCATTCACCCGCACCGAGGTAGAAGTTACCACTCCAGGAAACCCGAGTACTTCACCCAGCACTTCGGAACTGAACAAGGCCGATTTGGAGCTGCCCAGTGACTTCTCGGGGCAGGCGGCTTCGCTGCGCCGCGCCTACATCAGCACCGATGCCTATATTGATGGAACTACCACAAAAGAAAACCAGCGCGACGGCATCTTCCGCGTTGACGACAATGTTGTCTACGAGCTGATGGCTACTTATTCCAATGCCAGGAAGTCCATCTACAGCATCGCCTACTTCGGCACCTATGCCTCGGGCAAGTTGATTGCTGGCGAGCGAATGGGCTATCCGTGCACGGCTACTGTGCCCACCTGGTTCACCGATTCGCCGACCACCTGCCCCATACCCTGCTGGTATCCGGCGCTTAAGCCAACCACCGGCGCTGCTACCCTGAGCGCGTGTCCATCACCGCTGGGGCTACAGTCTGGTGTCGGCGCTGCTCTCGTCGGCTGGAGAGCTGACGGACAGCTAGCTTATGCTGCCACCGGTGCCAACGCAATAGATACGACTGATGACTGGTACCTACGGTGGCTCGATGCCTACACCGCGTATGACGAGTCAGCCTTCGCCATCAGCCGCAACAACGGCGAGACGTGGAACCAGCTCGCCCTAATCGATACAGGTATCACCAAGTTCACCGACGTGGCACCAGCGGCGGACTGCAAGACCATCTACCTGGCTTCGCACAACGCGGGCCCGGGTTATAAGTGCAGAGACTTTGACAGCGTGTGGCGCACCAGCTCCAATTCCGAAGTGGTGTCACCGCTGCCAGCAATGCCTGCCGGCACCTACTGGGAGAGGGTACTTACCCGCCCGCTTGATACCACCTGCAACACGACCCAGTCCACAGTGGGTCTGCTGAGACTGGTGCCTTACTGCGCTGACCCCTCTGGCCAAATCGTCGCCTGGGCAGCACAGGGCAAAAAGGCACAGGCGTGGTCACCGGACTACGGCGATTACTGGGCAACCATCACGCCGAGAGACGAGATTCAGGACTTCTGCTTTGAGTCCAAGACGGTAATGTATAACCTGTCCGCCGGCGGACTAGTGCAGAAGATGCCCTACACCGGCACTGCCTGGTCAACCACGCTGCCCAGCGTTGACACGGTAGTATACGGCGCTCACAGCATTGCCGCTTATCCTGAAGGCAAGGTGCTCGTCGGCGCCAGTGTCGACTACCATACAGCCCTGTACGCCGCTTCCTACTCGGGCAACTTCAATACCGACAGCCCATCCTTCACCGTCATGGTGCTGGCGGGAAAGACAAACCACACAGGCAGTGTCCATCCCGTCTTCCATCCCAACTTCAAAGAAAACAACCTCATCTTCATCAATGATACCGGTTCTACCGGCGGCTCGGTGTACCGCAACAACCCCGCCGCCCAGCAGAGGTGGGTTGACACCGACATGATGGACGCCATCAACGGCGCTGTGGGCTGCATGGCTCCACACCGAGACCCACAGTACGGCCTGGTTGTGTCCTTCACCGGCGAAGCACTGTATTCAGCACACTTTGATTCCAGTGATAATAGCACGGGTGTCTGCCGCACTCTGGATTTGCTTGAAGGTATGCCCAAGCCGGGCATGGCCTGGGACTGCCTGAATGTCTTCGCCAATCCTCCAGCAGCACCGAACCAAGTGCGCTTCACCCTCGAGCCGACATCGCTCAAAGCCTGCGGCTGCTGCACGCTGGAAACCGATACCACGCTGTACGCCATTGATGACCAGAACTACAGTGCAACATATAGACGAGGCCTGGTCTGGGGCTTCACCGACTGCATGGCTAAGAAGGGCCCAGCTCTGATAACCGCGGATAAGTCGCTCATCGGCTGCGACCCGGTTTCCGGCCGAGCCCAGGAAGTCAACCTGTGCTGGGAGCAGCTCTGCATCGCCGATGCCTATGACATCGAGATTGCCAAGAAGAAGGACTTCAGTCTCGTGATTGTCGACCTCGCCCCCGAGGGTGAGTGCTACGGCTTCATGCCGGTTGACGTCCTCAAGCCGTGTGCCTACTTCCCGGCTGGCGGACAGGCAGCAGGCTCAACACTCTCCATCCTGTACGAGGACGAGGACTTAAAGAAGTCCACCATTAGGACGTTGGGAGAGGGCTCAGCTATAGGTCGCTACGGCAACCTGGAATGCGGTCACACCTACTACTGGCGCGTCAAGGTTCGCGAGTGTGCTACCGGCCAGTGGATCCGCAGCCCGTGGTCTGAGGTGAGGAGCTTCACCGTCAAGGCAGGGCTCCCCGTAAGCACTCCGTACTACGGACCGCAACTGCTGGCGCCCAACAACGGCTGTCTTGGCTGTCCGGTAAAGCCGGCATCCTTCTCCTGGTCACCGTTCAAGGAGACCACGAAGTACAAGTTCCAACTGGCCAAGGATGCGGCTATGACCCAGATAGTCAAAGAGGCTGAAGTGACCACCACCGCCTTCGAGTACGATGGCACGCTGGATTACAGCTCCAACTACTTCTGGCGGATAATGGCTCTCGAGCCAGCGCCGAGCGACTGGTCAGCTACCTTCAGTTTCCAGACTGAGGCGGCACCAGCACCACCAGCAGCACCAGAAAAACCGGCTCCAACCCCGTTCTGGGTCTGGGTGGTGATTGCCATCGGTGCTATCCTGGTGATAGTCACTCTGGTCCTCATCTTCAAGACTCGCCGGGTGTAAGCCCAACCGAACCTGCTTGAGATAAGCAATCCCGTCCCGAGAAATCGGGACGGGATTTTTTATTCCACCCCACAGTATAAATCCTAAATCCCAAGCACCAAGCTCTAAACAAATTCAAAACACCAAATTCTAATGACCGAAACCGTTACCTGTTTTGAATTTGGAGAATTGGGATTTTGAGACTGTTTAGGATTTGGAACTTAGGATTTGAGATTTCCCCCGGCGGTGTTTGACACTACCTGTCACCACCTTTATAATGCCCGAAAAGGGGGGCGACATGACTAAATTCAACTGGTTTCCGACTTTCATCGCAGTATTGCTGGCTGTGTTAATTCTGCCAATCGCCGGCTGCATCACCATCGTCAGACAGCCGGCAGAGCAACCACCGCCGCCACCGCCCCCGCCGGTTATCAATTCCTTCACCATCAGCCCGGAGACCATCAGCGCCGGGCAGCGAACGACTTTGAGCTGGAAGGTCACCGGCGCTACTGCCGTGACCATAGAACCTGAAATCGGCGAGGTGGGCGCAGGCGGCTCACTGCTGCTATCACCGGCTGCCACTATTACCTATAACCTGACAGCCAGCAACGAATCCGGCAGCACCACCGGTTCCGTCACCGTAACAGTTATGGTATCAACAGATAAGCCAGATTTGGTGATTACCGACATCTGGCTCACCGGAGCAGTGGTTAACTACAAGATAAAAAATCAGGGCAACGCCGCTGCCAAGCCAACATGGACATATTTTTACGTCAACAACCTTAAGAAAGCCGAGGGCTATGTGGATATACTGGCTGCGGGCGAGGAAAAAACCGAATCTTTTTCTAATCTTGACTGGAGATTCCCCGGCGCTGGCGGAGACCCGTCAACAACCATGGCCCGGTTTGACGTCAGGGCCTGCGCCGACGGTGGCAGCAACATCGAGGAAAGTAGCAAAGACAACAACTGCCTGACTAAAATCTGGGGGCACACGTTTACCTACGATTTTGTGAAGAACGCACATCTGGCTAAATGGAGGAGCAGCGCCGGCGATTTGAAATGGCCTATGGTTTCCTATGATAACAAGGGAGCAGCCTACCTGCTCTATGACACCGTGGTGATGTGCCCGGAACCGGTGAGCAACGGCTGGATACAGGGCAGGTTTGCCGACTTTTATATCAAATACTACGGACAAGAAACCACCAGCCGGGAGCTCGTGGTACCAGAAAATGCCAGGTTCACCGCCCGGGTGGGCTTCGAGCCGGGCAAGGTGTCCACCGATGGCGTCAGAGTTGCCCTGGGCTACCTGGATGCCACTGGCAGCGTGGTGCTGCTGCCCAAGATGGATGTTTATAGCGACGGGACAATGCGGCCTTACGAAGTTGATTTAAGCAGCCTGGCGGGCAAGAAGACCGAGTTCATCCTCTGGGTTGAAGCCAAGGACTCGCCACAGGGAGACTGCGTCAGGTGGGCGGAGTCGAAGATAGTTCAGGAATAGCCAGCCCAGCCACCGATATAGTGTCCCGCTTTGCGGGATAGTGCGACCAATGTAGTGCGACCTTTTAAGGTCGCCCTGGGTGAGGTTAAAGCATTTGGGCGAGGCTAAAGCCTCGCATTACATCTGTCATTTTGATTTTTAATGAAGCTTTGTATTTTCCTCCTGGTTGTCTTGTTATCGGGCTCATTGCTCATGCCGGCGGCACCAGTCTCAGCCGACGTCCCAGATGCTACCATCCTGAAATGGGCACTAATTGATACCCCGGACAGTATGTCCGACAGGAACGATATCCGCTCTCCCTGTGAGGTTAACGCCATAGCACTGGCTTCAGATGGCAAGACCATATATGCCATTGACATACCTAACGCAGCTCCAGCTCCAGTAGCCAATCCGGGGATATGGAAGAGCAGCGACAGCGGCATCACCTGGAGCCCTAAACCCAGCCAACATCTCGCCCGAACCACGCCCAGCCCGACCTTCCCGGTAATGGATATTGCCCTGGCTCCCGACGACCCAAACCTGCTAGCCGCCGTCTGCCTTAATAATGCCGGCACACTACGCCATGAAGTTTACCTCTCCGACGATGGCGGTGCTTGCTGGGCCTATGCCGGTGCTATTCCCTGGGTCTACAGCGGTGACGAGCAAATCGGCGATATAGCCATCTCTCCGGGCTATAACTTAAACGGCAAGCTGGTGCACGACATCATCATCGGCAGTCGCCAGCCCGATGATGGCAACGGTCAAGGCGAGATTTACATCTTAAGCTACCCCGGCTTCAGCGGCTGGAAGCCTCAGGGCTTCACCTGCGGTGACGTTATCGTCGTACGAGCTTCACCAAACTACACCACCGACTTCACGCTGGTGGTCATGGCCTCCACCACGCAGCGGACATATATCTCGCTGGGTTATCGGGATATAGCGGCTAATACCTGCGACTGGAATAAAGACAGCGGCTGGCCGGTGGAGATGTGCGAACCGAGCCAGAGCGGCGGCAGCGGCGAGGACAAAATCATCAGCGGAGACATGGCACTGCCCGGCGATTTCATCGGCACCTCAACAAACGGACGCCTGATTTTCGCCGCCTATGACTCCAACGGAACCGCCTTCGGCAGCAGCCAAAGGCTGGATGATGTCTACCGCCTGGAGAACACCAGAGTTAGCCGGCTGAAGCTGCCCGGGGCTGGCAGCAATGCCAGGATAAGCACGGTTGCCTATACAGGAGATAAAGCAGCCGGCAAGCTACTGGCAGGCGAGGTTGCCGCTAACCTTGCCGAGGCTGCCGCCAGTGTCTGGGTATGCCTTGACCCATTATCGTCCTGCCCCACCTGGAGGCGAGCGCTGAAACAGCCTACTGGCGGTGGCCAGGGTGGTTATGCCAATGCCCAGCTTGTCTGGTCGCCTGACGGCTCAACCGCCTTCTGCGGCACTGGCTCGGGCAATCGGGATACGCCACAGAAATGGGCAGACCCAACCAATTCCGCCTGGAATAGCCAAAGCCTGGACGAATCAGCAGTCTCCATAACTGTGGACGATGGTGAATCCTGGAACCAGGTCGGGCTTATTGACACCAGAATCAGCCGATTTAGAAGCGTGGCTGTGGCTGGGGATGAATCAACCCTTTACCTGGCGTCGGTCAATGACGACGGCTTCGACAGCCTGTGGCGCAGCCGCAGTCCCATACTGGGAGAAATCTGGCAGCGAGTGATGTGTTTCAGCGGGGAGTCGCCCATACTGAGGCTGGCTCAAGATGCCAGAAACGGGGCGAATTTGTTCTGGGGCGACCAAGGCACTGATAGAGCCCGCAGCTCCACAGACTACGGTCAAACCTGGCATGATTGTCTGCCCAACATCATCATACAGGACATGGCGGCACCGGATAGCCAAACGTTGTATATACTCCAGGGCAACGGGGAGGTGCGCCGCGGCAATCACACTAACGGCTGGATATGGGCAAAGAGGGTGGACACCGGCCTGAACACAGGGCATACCATCGCCGTTCAAAACGATACCGTACTGGTTGGCGCTGCGGCATACGAGCCATCACCGGTAGCCTATTCGGCTGACGGCAGCCAGACCTGGACAAAGATAACTGAAAAGACGCCAAGCACCGGCAATCGCCATATAGCCTTTGATGCCTACTTCGAGACAAACGGGATTATCTACGTGGCTGATGACGCCGGCGGTATATACCGCTGGAGTCTGGGCAAAAGTCAGAGCTGGGATGACCTGTCACCGCCCAATCATAGCTTCTACGGCATAGCTAGCGGCAGCCGAGGCACTCTCTATGGAGCTTATAGCCTGCCGGAAAGCGGCATTGACCGGGCGCTGTATCCCAGAAGCGGCATTCCCAAGCCAAGTGTCTACTGGGACTCGCTGACAACTGGCCTGTCCAGCAACGTTCAGTTCAGCATTGAGCCCAATTCAATTACTATTTCCCAGAGTAGCCTGTGGGCAATTGACGCTCGTGACTATGACCCGGCAAACGACGAAGGCTGCCTCTGGGCATTTGCCGATACGCTGGCCAGGGCCGGGCCAAGGCTGATTGAGCCGAACCATGGGACAGCGCTTGGTTGTGACCCGGTGAGTGGCAGGAACTTGGATGTTGACCTGATGTGGGAGCAGCTTTCCCTGGCTGAAGCCTACGAGATTGAGATAGCTAAAGATGCAGCTTTCAGCCTTCGAATCACCGAAGCTGAGCCCGTGACCAGCCCGTACTATGAGCCGGCTATAATCACCAGCCCGGCCTTTAGAATTGCGCCCGGACTGCTGCCAGAGGCCAACGCCACCTACTACTGGCGGGTGAGGGTGCGGCAGGCGGCTACAGGTCAGGTAATTCGCAGCCTGTGGTCGGAAGAGGGCAGCTTCAGCATCAAGGCCGGCTTCCGAGTGGTCAGCCCGTATATCGGAGCACAAGCCTTGAAGCCAAGCCACGGTGCCAGCGACACCCCGGTGTCATCAATAGCCTTCTCCTGGACACCGTTCCAGGACGCAACCGAGTACCAGTTCGTCCTGGCCAGAGATTCAGCTCTGAGGGACATGCTTGTCCAGGAGGCGACGACAACTACAGCCTACAAATATAGTGGCAGGTTGGACTATGACAGCAGCTACTTCTGGAAGGTCATAGCTATGAAGCCGGTGGTTAGTGAGGGCAGCCCGGTATTCAGTTTCGCCACCATAGCCGAACCATCACCTCAGGTGCCACCACTACCGTACAATCAAATCCTGCGCTGGTTGCAAGCCAGCGTCCTGGTGAATATATTTGGATTCATCATACTGGCAGCTATGGTCATACTGTGGCGCGGTCAGCGGAGGTTATAAGCTTGGGGGCAGGTAAAATGCAGCATGTAGGGACAGACCTTCAGGTCTGTCCGCCTCTAATGAAGAGGGTGTGAATTTTTGCATTCTTGACAACCCAAAATTCAAAAAATGTTTCCCGATAAATCGGGATTAAGGCGAGGGGGATTCAGCCACCAATGTAGCCTCGACCCTTCAGGGTCGAGCACCCGAGGCTGAAGCCTCGGGGCTACACGCTGAAAAATAATATAATTCTCATCTTCAAGGTACGCCGGGGATAAGCAGCTTAAGTAAACTCCAAACCCCAAGCACCAAATACCAATGAGCAACACAATGTAAAAATAAACATGTAGCCTCGACCCTAAACACCAATGTAGCCTCGACCCTTCAGGGTCGAGCACCCGAGGCTGAAGCCTCGGGGCTACACGTTTGAATGAAACCGCTGGGATTTCTTATTTGGCTTGACAGCGCCTGTTTGGCCGTTTATACTAGCTTAAACACGGGGGCAAAATGCGTAAACACAAGTGGTTCTGGACGTTTGCTGTAGTGTTGCTAGTGGCATTAATCGGCTTGGCTGGCGGCTGCGCAATTACCGCCTCGCCTGAGCCATCGGCTGCCCCTGAGGCAGATACCGATACCAGTTCCGCCACAGTCACAGTGACACCTGACGAGACGGTAAGTGCATTTGCTGACGATAATTTGGTAGGTAGTGACCCGGTATCGGGACGAAGCGAGGAAATAGATTTCAGTTGGGAACAGCTTTGCCTTTCCAGCCAGTATCAGGTGCAGATTGCCAAAGACCCAGGTTTCACAATGATAGTTATTGACACGGGCGCCTTCGCCCCGGCAGACCCAACGTCACCAGGGGCGTATTATCCGGCAGGCGGCCGAACTGCATCACCATCGGCGATAGCGCTATGGAGCACACTGGAGGCCGGTCATACTTACTACTGGCGGGCAAGAGTGCGGCAGGCGGCCACAGGCCAGTGGCTCCGCAGCCCGTGGTCTGAGGTTAAAAGCTTCACCGTCAAGTCTGGCCTGCCAGCAAGCACCCCATCATACGGGCTGCAGCCGCTATACCCCAGCAACACACGCACCGGTTGCCCGGTGAAACCAGCATCCTTCTCCTGGTCACCGCTCAAGGATACCACGAGGTACAAGTTCATCCTGGCTAAAGATGCGGCTATGACCCTGGTAGTCAAAGAGGCAGTGGTGACCACCACCGCCTACGAGTACGATGGTACGCTGGATTACAGCTCCAGCTACTTCTGGCGGGTGATGGCTCTAGAGCCGGCGCCGAGCGATTGGTCAGCTACCTTCAGCTTCCAAACTGAAGCAGCACCGCCACCACCAGCAGAACCAGAAAAACCTGAGCCAACTCCGCCCTGGGTCTGGGTGGTAATCGCCCTGGGCGCTATCCTGATAATTGTCACCCTAGTCCTCATCTTCAAGGTACGTCGGAGATAAGCAGCTTAAGTAAACTCCAAACCCCAAGCACCAAATACCAACCAAATTCAAAGCACCAAATACCAATGGCCAACACAATGTAAAAATAAACATGTAGCCTCGACCCTAAACACCAATGTAGCCTCGACCTTAAACACCAATGTAGCCTCGACCCTTTAGGGTCGAGCACCCGAGGCTATCCCGCAAAGCGGGACGGGGCTACAAATCACAAGGGCAAAACTTGACAACCTTAAACAGAGTTCTCTATAATAAAAAGAAACCATTCACCTCGCGTTTAAACCCGTTATTTGCTTAAGATTTCTCCACGATGAACTATAATGTATATTCATATACCTGTGACTAAGACGTGATTATGGAGATACATATTCACATCGTCTCTAACGGGTCTCGCTTCTCGATAGAATTCACGGCTGTAAATCCAGCAGAGAGCAGGTCCTCAGTAAGCAAGTACCGATTCCACTCATGAGCAAATATATCTTCGTCACCGGCGGCGTGGTCAGCTCAGTGGGCAAGGGTATCAGCGTCGCTTCTATCGGCAGAATCTTAAAAAGCCGCGATATCTCAGTCTCAGTCCAGAAGCTCGACCCATATCTTAACGTTGACCCAGGCACAATGTCTCCCTATCAACACGGCGAAGTCTTTGTCACCCAGGACGGCGCCGAGACTGACCTTGACCTGGGGCACTACGAGAGATTTATTGATGTTGATTTGACTTCTGCCTCCAATGTTACCTCCGGGCAGATTTATTCGGCGGTAATTGCCGGGGAAAGGCGGGGGGACTATCTGGGTGGCACCATCCAGGTAATCCCACATGTCACCAACGAGATAAAGCGGAGAATAAGGGAGGTAGCCCAGCTATCGCAAGCTTCAGTGGTCATCGTCGAAGTTGGCGGCACAGTCGGTGACATCGAAGGCTTGCCGTTTCTGGAAGCCATTCGTCAGATGAGAAACGAAGAGGGGAGGGACAATGTGCTCTATATCCACGTTACCTTCCTGCCCCACATCGCCACCACCAACGAGCTTAAGACCAAGCCGACTCAACACAGTGTTAACGAGCTAAGACGCATCGGTATCCAGCCGGACATTATTCTATGCCGCTCGGATTATGAAATCCCGCAAGGTTTGAGGGACAAAATATCGCTATTCTGCGATGTAGATAAAGATGCGGTCATACCCTTAGTCACTGCTGAAACCATCTACGAGGTACCGCTAGTGCTTGAGGAAGCTAACCTGGGTAACATAATCATTGACCGCCTTGGGCTCGATGCCAGAAGCACTGATTTGACCGAATGGCGAGAGATGGTGGCCAAGCTAAAAGCTCCAAAAGAACCGGTAACCATAGCTCTGGTGGGCAAATATACAGAGCTCAGAGATGCCTACTATTCAGTAAGAGAAGCTTTGTGCCATGCTGGACTGCACCATGACCGGCAGGTGAACATCTTGTGGGTGCAGTCTGAAGACCTGCAGACAGATAGCAACTTAAATCTACTGAAGACAGCCCAAGGCATTATCATTCCCGGCGGTTTTGGCTATCGCGGCATTGAAGGTATGATAATTGCCGCCAGCTATGCCCGCCAGAACAATATCCCCTATTTGGGCCTGTGCCTCGGTATGCAAGTCATGGTCATTGAATTCGGGCGCTATGCTCTGGGCAGCAGAGAGGTTAACTCTACCGAATTCGACCCCGACACCCCATATCCCGTAATAGACCTGCTTCCAGAGCAACATACCGTCACGGAAATGGGCGGCACAATGAGGCTAGGTACTTATCCTTGCCATCTAGTTCCCACGACACATGCAGCTCAGGCCTACAGGGAAGCCGTGGTTTACGAGCGCCACCGCCACCGATTTGAATTCAACAACCGCTTCCGTGAGCCGCTGGAAGGGAAAGGGCTTATACCCAGCGGACTATCACCAGACAATCGGTTGGTTGAAATCGTTGAAGTAAAAGACCACCAATGGATGATAGCTTGCCAGTTTCATCCTGAATTCAAATCACGTCCCAACCACCCCCACCCACTTTTTACCAGCTTTGTTGGAGCTGCCAAGGGGACATTGGTTGAAGGTACGCAAGTGACACTGCCACTAACAAGAGACTAGTACGGACTTCACCTTTAGGAGGAATTAAATGCAGCTATTCCTAGATACAGCTAACATCGAGCATATCCGCCACGGAGTCAGACTGGGAGTAATCACCGGTGTGACCACTAACCCCAGCCTGGTATCCAAAGAAGGCAAGCTGGATTACCGGCGCCTTGTCCAGGAAATCTGCTCCGTTGTCCCAGGTCCGGTATCTACTGAGGTATTAAGTCAGGATGTTTCAGGGATGGTCGCCGAAGCCAAAGAAGTCGCCTCCTGGGCGAAAAATGTGGTAGTAAAAATACCAGCCAGCCTTGAAGGAGTTGAGGCTACTTATAGATTAGCCAGGGAAAACGTGAAAGTGAACTTCACTTTATGCTTCTCTGTAAACCAAGCTCTTCTGGCTGCTGCCGCCGGTGCCGCTTTTGTCAGCCCCTTTGTCGGCAGACTTGACGATATCGGTGAGGACGGAATGAGGCTGGTAAAAGACATCGTCGAGGTGTTCAAAAATTATCCTGATTCAATCAAGACAGAGGTGATTGCTGCCAGTATCAGACATCCGCAGCACTGCATTGAAGCAGCTCGAGCTGGTGCCCATATTGCTACCGTACCCTATCAGGTGCTGACGCAGATGATTCAACATCCGTTGACTGACATCGGCATCAAGCGATTTCTGGAAGATTGGCAAAAGGTAATGGGAGCTACTGCAAATGTTAAGCACTAAATTCCAAATTCTAAACAATATCATACTTCCAATTGTCATCCTGACCTTCTGCTTCAGGACCTTAGTTAGATTCTTCCCCTTCGCCTTCGGCTCAGGGTCAGAATGACATTTATTTGTGGTGTTTTGGTTATTGGTATTTGGAGTATTTGGATTTGTTCGGGATTTAGAGATTAGAATTTATTTCTGAGAGGTTACTAAAATGAATGTTGCTGAACTAGAAACTAAAACTCGTGATGAATTGGTCGAGATAGCCAAGCAGCAGGGAGTTGAAGGTTACAGTGGGCTGAAGAAACAGGACCTTATTATGCGCCTTGTCCAAGCCTATGCTGAACAGCAAGGCTTCCTGTTCGTCACTGGTATCCTGGATATTGTGAGCGAAGGGTATGGCTTCCTGCGACAGGATAGCCTGCTTCCCGGACCCAATGATATCTATATCTCGAACTCCCAGATTCGCCGCTTTGGTTTAAGACTTGGTGATACTGTATCCGGGCAAGGCAGGCCGCCTAAAGAAGGCGAAAAATACTGCAGTCTAATCCGTGTTGAAGCGATTAATGGGCTTGACCCAGAGCAATCTAAGAGCCGACCGCATTTCAACTCCCTGACACCAACTTTTCCCGATAAAATGTTCAACCTAGAGACTGACCCACGCTACTTATCAACACGGCTCATCAACCTGATAGCCCCCATAGGTCGAGGTCAACGCGGGCTTATTGTATCACCACCTAAGGCCGGTAAGACCGTACTGCTTAAGCACATAGCCAATGCCATCACCACCAACTACACTGAACCTCACCTCATGGTCTGCCTCATCGGCGAAAGGCCTGAGGAGGTCACTGACATGAAACGCTCGGTAAAAGCTGAAGTTGTGGCAGCCACCTTCGACGAGCTAGCAGAGAACCATACGCGGGTAGCTGAATTAGCCCTGGAGCGAGCCAAAAGGCTGGTTGAAATAGGCAAGGATGTGGTCATCCTGCTTGATGGCATTACCCGATTAACTCGCGCCTATAACCTGGCGATGCCGCCCAGTGGACGCACTCTATCTGGAGGTATTGATTCAGTGGCTCTTTACCCACCAAAACGTTTCTTCGGTGCAGCTCGCAACACCGAAGAGGGCGGCAGCCTGACCATCATCGCTACTTGCCTTGTTGATACTGGCAGTCGCATGGATGAGCTGATTTACGAAGAATTCAAGGGCACAGGCAACATGGAATTACATCTCGACCGCCGACTGGCGGAAAAAAGGATTTTCCCAGCTATGGATATACTGCACAGCGGCACACGCCGTGAGGAACTCCTTCTCAACGAGACCACACTGAAACAAGTCTGGTTACTCAGGCGCATAGTTAATATGCTAGCTGAAGACTCACCAAACAGCACCGAGGCCACAGAAAGGCTTCTTGACCGTCTGGCAAAAACTCAAACCAATGCTGAATTTCTGGCAACCCTGTCCAAAGATATATAAGAAAATGTGCTTCAAAAATTTGCCCGCCCCCTGTATCTTCCATCAATTTCGTGCTATGATAACAGGTAAAAGCGCTTGGAGGAATCAATGAAGCTAAGAGCTGCGGCTATAGTGTCAACCCTCCTGTGGCTGGGTGTGTGCTTATCGCCAACACCAATCGCTGCTAGCGGTAGCCTAACCATAAATCTATCGCAAGGAACCGTCGGCACAATAGTATCAATACCCAACGTGTACGCCTATGGTGCCGGTACTTACTATCTCTATTGGGGTGAAGCTGACCAGCTAATCAGTCAAGGCGAAATCAAGAAGGATTCCGGGGCAATCAGTTTTACCGTTCCTGAGGCCGCCAGGGGCAAGCATAAGGTCACTCTGAAGGTGGCTGGCGATTACTTCACCACCGAGTTTACCGTCATGCCATCCATCAGTCTCAGCGCTGACACGGGTACCGTGGGCTCCAATCTGACAGTTGCCGGGAGGGGTTTCAACAGTAATGAGACTGGAATTCGGATAATCTACGATGGCAGCCCGCTGGAAATTGATATCAGTGCCAACAACAAAGGAAGCTGGCAAAGCACCTTCAAAGTCCCGGCTAGCAGCAGCGGCCAGCACACCATTGATGCTGAAGGTACTACCCCAGCTACTGATATTGAAAACCGGACTTTCACCGTAGTCCCTCGAATCGAAATCAGCCCGACCTCAGGCTGGGTAGGCACTGTGATAGGTATAGCCGGCAGCGGTTTTGCCAGCGGCGAAACCAATATCAAAGTAACCTACGATGGCCTGACAGTAAAAACCGGCATCGCCGCTGATACCAAGGGGTCATGGCAATCCAGTTTTTCCATACCCACATCCGCCAAAGGGAGCCACGAGGTAAACGCTTTTGGAGCAGTCACCCCTGAAGACCGTGTAACTAGGATTAGCTTCAACGTGTCTCCGGGTATAAAACTGCAACCTGCCTCCGGTTACCTCGGCGGCACCATTCATGTTGGCGACAATCTTTGGGTAAGCGGAGTTGGCTTTGAAGCTAACGAGGCTGGAATCAAGGTCACTTTTGATGGCACCTTGGTTACCAGTGGTGTCATAGCCGACGCTAAAGGCTCATGGACCGACAGACTGGAAGTACCGCCAAGTACCAGAGGCGAGCATACTATAGACGCTTCCGGAGAAATAACCAAAGCTGGCGATATTCCTGACGCCATCATAATCGTCTCTCCGAAAATAGAAATGAATCCCACCTCAGGAGCTATAGGTAGCGAGATAACCGTTCGTGGCACAGGCTTTGCCGAGAACCAGATTATAACCATCAGCTATGATGGAGCTAAACTAGCCACCGGCACGGCTACTGATACCAAAGGGAACTTCATTGCCAGCTTCAAAATACCAAAAAGCAAGGCTGGTGAGCACACCGTAACTGTCACCGACCCTACAGCATCTGTGTTCTCAGCAAAACTAACTGTTGAATCAACGCCACCACCAATTCCCCGACTGCTATCTCCAGAAGCTGGCAGCGAATTCGGTTTCACCGGCAAAGCCACTGTTGCTTTCGACTGGTCTGATGTGGAAGACCCAAGCGGTGTCTATTACGTACTGGAAATAAGTCCCAGCGCTGATTTCTCCGGTGTAGTGATTCACAAAGGGGAGCTGACTACATCTGAGTACACATTGACCAAAGAAGAGGCACTGGCCAAAGGTAACTACTACTGGAGAGTTAAAGCCGTAGATAACGCCGAGAACGAGAGCGATTGGACAAACGGGCAACTATTTAAAGTCGGTGGGCTGGAGTGGTGGCTAATTGCCATCCTCATCCTAGCTTTTATCTTTGCCATTGTTATTATCTGGCGTTTCGTATCTGTAAGCCGTCGAGACGAGTGGAAATAAAAGCGCGAGAATGTTTAGCAACATTGTAGCCTGTCGGGTAGGCGAGAGCGGATGCTCCAATCTACCCAGTGACACAAGCAGAGTTAATAAACACTCTCAAGCGTGAAACTTGACAATATGGACTCTATGACTTAATATTGAAAAAGTTAACCAATATGTTAACGGAAAGTGAGGAAATGTTATGAGGCTATTGGTTATCGGACTGGGGCAATGTGGCTCCCGAGTCGCCGACCAGTTTGTCCGCCTAAATAAGCGGGCACAAGGGCAGTGGGGTGTCGACATAGTCACTGGAACCTTTGCCGTGAATACAGACCAGACTGACCTCACTGGCTTAACTCACATCGGCTCCGATTATATGCATCGCATTCTTATCGGCGGACGCAAGACCTGGGGACACGGCGTCGGCAAGGTAAACGAGCTAGGTGCCGAGCTGGCCAGAGAAGACGGGGACAAGGTAGTCGATGCCGTCAGAACTGCACCCAATTTCTATCAGACTCACGCCTTCATACTCATCGCTGGGGCGGCCGGCGGCACTGGCTCAGGCGCTATATCAATAATCGCTCAGATGCTTAAAGAGCGTTACATAGGCAAGCCAGTTTATGCCCTCGTCGTCCTCCCCTTCGAGCACGAAGAGATGGCCGAGCTGAGAAGCGTCTATAATACAGCGACCTGTCTCAAGTCCATACATTCGGTAGCTGACGGCGTCTTTCTAGCCGATAATCAGCGCTATGTAAGAAAGGATGCCAGTCTGGCAATGAACTTGGACAGGATAAACTCGGCAATTGCCGAACCTTTCTATGACATGATGTGCGCTGGTGAGGTAACCAGATTCAAATACGTGGGTGCTAAGACCCTAGATGCCGGTGACATTATGCAATCTCTAGATGGCTGGACAGCCATCGGCACTGGCAGGTCGGGCATACCACGCGCTTTCCGCTTCCCCTGGGAATTGGCCAAGGTCAGCTTCAAGGAGAAGGGCGCTGAGACTTTGAGAGCAATGCAGGCAATGGACGCTGCGGTAAGCGAGCTTTCTGTTGGCTGCAGCCCCGAGGATGCCGGTAGAGCTTTATACCTGTTATCAGCCCCGGCCAAAGATATGTCTATGGATATAGCCAAAGGTCTGGGTGACTACCTCCGAGAGCTGGCAGAAAACGCTGTAATCAGAGCGGGCGATTTCCCCAGAGGTGGGACCACCGTTGATGTGACTATAATACTTTCCCAGTTAGCTTTCGTACAGAAGATAAGAGACTACTACGACCGGGCTACAGCCTTCGCTCAGACACAGAAAGAACGAATAAAGGAAACTACAGGCCGACTCCGTGACATGGAGGACGCAGCCAAAGGTCTGCCCAGCCTAATCTAACCGCCTCAAATCTTCTACTGGTAAAACACAAATGTAGGGACAGGCTCCTTTAGACCTGTCCTTTACTTTTGCCAGGGGAAGCGGACAGACCTAAAGGTCTGCTGTCCCTACAAATTCTTATGTCGTTCTTGACAATTGATTATCAGCCGGTTAATCGGCCTCTAGCCTTTCTCGGCACACACTTGTTTGCCGCTTGGATAACCAAGGCTAGACTCATCAAGTAGTCGTCGTGACCATCGCTAGGGTCAACAAAGAAGTTCAAGGTTTGGTTTGGCCTATAGACTGATTTGGCTTTCTCCAGCTCAAATATAAGCTCCCTGTAATCAGTTGAGCCATCATGCTTATACAGCTTTAGCCTGCCTGAGTTAATGGCAGCTAGCAGGTCAAAACCGGCGTCTGACTTTGTTTTCTGGGTGAACTTGAATGGGACCACCTTGCCGCCCAGGGGCTTGCGCAGGAAGCTGGTGACAGGCTCGCCGATGCCTGTGGCATCAGTAACAATTCGGCTACAATGCCAGACATTCTTGAGTATGTCCACCATCTGGGGATAGAGTTCAGAGTGGTTCTTGCCCACCCAGGCATACTGCTCTACCACACGTATCAGCGGCTCCTTAGCCGCCTCGGTAGTATCTGGTATAACTTCGGCGATAGTTATGACAGTGGCATCTCTGCCCGGCCGAGTTAAAACCTCATCTTCAAGCTGCTCCGATTCACCAGCAAAATCAATACCAGCTACATAAATCCTATGTTCCTGAGGTTGATGAAACCTGGAATGGTCTCCTCGGAGCTGGGCGATTTGCTGGCTGGTCAGAAAACCACCTCCACCCCGGAGCGGCAGCAGCGCATACTGAGTACGGAATAATGGATGGGCTTCGCCAAGCCGCTCCAGCTCGGACTCGACAAAAGCCTTATAAGCTGGATTATACCTGGCCACATCCTGCCAGTCATACCTGAAATGGCGCTTGATGCCATCTTTTTTCTCTAATTCCAGGTTGGTCTGCTTAACTTCTTCTAACAGTGTAGTGTCATCCCAGGTTGTGCCATAGTGGACAGTAGTGGCATTCGATGCCGATGCCATAGGCCTGAATTCCTTGGTGTATTTGTCTTTGTCCACATCCTGAGATTCATCAATCTCCAAAAGTATGTCAGCGGTGTGGCCAACGACTGAGCTGGATTCATCGGCTGACAGGAACACTTGGCGAGCATTGCCCAGCCTGACCATATAGCCAGCTTCGGTAAGCCAGATACCGCCAAAGCCGAAATCGTCAAGTCGCTCCTTCAGCCGGCTTATGGAGATAATAGTCTGCGGCTTAAAGGTTGGTGAACATTTGATGGCATTGCCGCCGGCAGCCATGAACATTGTCAACAACAGCACCTCTAAGTGTGCTGAAAGCTCGTTCTTACCACCCTGTCGGGCTATTTCAACCGAAAATGTTAAGCCCAGGTCACGCTGGATACTTTCGATTACAGCTTTAGCTACTTCCGCTTGGTATGGACGTAATCTCATATTAAAAATCAAAGGGCAAAATGCGCCAACTAGTGTAGCCACGACCCTAAAGGGTCGTGGCTACGAGGCTAAAGCCTCGTGGCTAGTGTCATTCTGAGGGAGCCCTTCCGTGGAAGGTCGACCGAAGAATCTCATAGACCCTTCGCTTCGCTCGGGTGTCATAAAAGCGTGATTTATCTGACTATCGCCTTTATTCCCAGCGGAATGGCTATCTCGGTGAGCACCCTGGTGATGGCTTCCTTGAGCGATTTCTTCTGCTCCTTGGTGATGTTGTAGCGAGTCATAACAAGCCGTGAAATAGCATTAGCCATCTTCAGATGAAGGTCAAACCTCTGGGGCTCTTCCACAATAAGTTCGCGGAGCTTAATACGAAGTATAGCTATTTCCTCATCAATACCGTCTACACCTCTGGCCTCCTCAAGCTTCAGCTTCTCAGCTTCATCCAGTACCTGGCCGTAGAATCCCGGTTTCTTGCCCTTTGCGGTGCTTTTTCTGGTCATTTTGCTTCTCACCCAAAAGACGTCCTGCGTTTTCTGGGAACCCGTTTTGCATCGTCTTGATAAGCCCATAAACGAGAACATACGCAGCTAGGTCATACCTTTGCTCGTCTAAAGCCACTTTCAACAATTTCCCCATAATCAATATGTTAGCACTAATGTTCTATTAAAACAAGTGAATCTTGTCGCTTTTTGGGTTTCGCTGGTGTATGGGCAAGGCGGGCTTGGGATAAATTAGTGGGTGTGTTATACTTACCGCCACTATGCAAAGCGGATTAACGGTTATTCTACTAATCTGTGTCATGTTCACAATACTGGCATGCTCTAATCCGGCATCAGAGCATCTTAATCAAGGTGACGCCTATCTTCAGCAGGGACAATGGGAGGAGGCTATTGCTGAGTATGACAAAACCATCGAGCTTGACCCTAACCTTGCTCTGGCCTACAGCAAACGTGGTTGGGCTTATGCTGGCAAGGGGAATTGGGAACGAGCTATTAACGACTTGAGTAAGGCGATCGAACTGGACCCCAAGCTGGTTGAGGCATATACTCACCGGGCTGATATTTACCATAGTCAAGGGCAATGGGACTTAGCCATTGCCGACCTTAACAAGGCTATCGAACTAGACCCAAAGTTGGCCTTGGCATACAGTAACCGGGGGTGGGCTTATGCCAGTAAGGGACAATTAGACTTAGCTCTCACTGATTTGAACAAGGCAATCGAGCTTGACCCGGGGTTAGCTGAGGCCTATTACAATCGGGCGTTGATTCATAATAGTCGAGAGCGATGGGATATGAGTATTGCTGACTTGAGCAAAGCTATTGAGCTCGACCCCACCAACTTTCTCGCTTACAATGACCGAGGCTCCACCTACACTAACATTGGGAAACTCGACCTGGCTATTGCTGACCTGGACAAAGCCATAGAGCTTGCCCCTAATTATGCCCTCGCCTATTACAATCGAGGATTAGTCCACAGAGAGGAGAGAAACTGGGACCAGGCTATTGCTGACTTGAACAAATTCATTGAGTTGGACACCACGGCAAGATTAGCCCTCAAAGAGTTGGCTATGGCATACTATCTCCGTGGAGCCGATTACGGAGCAAAAGGCCAGTGGGATTTTGCTATTGCTGACTTGAACAAGGCTATCGAGCTTGACCCGAAGTTAGCAAAAGCTTACGCCGTCAGGGGAAATGTTCACAATCAAAAACAACAATGGGATTTAGGTGTTGCCGACCTGACAAAGGCAATTGAACTGGTATCCGACTTCGCTCCATACTACCAAGTCCGGAGCTATAGCTTCCTCAACCTTGGGGAAATGGACAAGGCAATCGCCGATTTGAGCAAGGCAATCGAGCTTGAACCCGACTACGCTCTGGCTTATTACAATCGAGGAATCATTCATTTCAACAAAGGACGAGCTGATTTTGCTATTGCCGACTTCAATAAGGTAATAGGGCTATCCGATGACAACGACCTGATTGAAGCAGCCAAAGCGCGCATATCAGAAATCCAGCGTAGAAAGTAATGCCACCTGTGTAGTGCGACCTATGTAGTGCGACCCTTCAGGGTCGCCGTGGTGCGGTGGTTTTGGACGAGGCTAAAACCTCGCATTACTATATTGGAAAATCATTTGTTTTTTACGTTTCTTGGTGCTTGGGATTTAGAGTTTCTGCTTAAAAAAGGCAGCTACCTTACCCGCCATCTCCACCTCGTGTCCCCACCAGAAGTGGTCTGCGCCAGAAATAACTTCGAATTGCCTTGGCTCAGCCGCCTCCTTCTTAATCATCTCCGCCTGACTTGGCGGCACCACAAAATCATCGGTTCCACAGATTATAAGCTTAGGTTTGGTGCAACCCTTCAACAAAGGCATCTGCGATGGCTCAAGCGGCGGTGAGATAAGTGCCACCGCTTTGACCCGCTCATCAACGCAGGCCACAGGCAAGACCACAGCAGCACCGAAGGAATAGCCAAGCAGTCCCACTCTATCGCCATTCACTTCAGGCTGCGAAATCAGCCAGCTTATGGCCGCTTTTACATCTTCCTGCTCAGCGACACCACCCCCATAGCTACCATCACTGCGCCCTACACCACGAAAGTTAAACATTAAGGCAATCATGGACTCATTCAACAAAGCCGAACCTGCTGCCAAGATAACATTATTATCCATTGAGCCGCCATAGAGAGGATGAGGATGACATAGGACTATCGCTGGGAAAACTCCGCTACCCTCAGGATAATAGCAGATACCTTCCAGAGTCAGATTGCCGCAAGGGAAAGATACAGCGCTCTGTCTCAGTCTTTCTTCTCCTGCTTGTTTCCCCACCAAGCCTTAAGCCTGGTGCGGACTTCCCTTTCATAGCCCTGGTCGGTTGGTGAATAATAGCGCTTCCCCTTAAGCTGAGCCGGTAGGTTCTGCTGCTCAACAAAGTGTCCGGAATAGTCGTGAGCATATTTATAGCCCTTCCCATAATCCATTTTGTGCATCAACCCGGTGACCGGATTGCGCAGATGAAGTGGCACCGGCTCATTACGACTTCGCTCCACGTCTTCTTGCACTTTAGAATAAGCCTCGTATAAGGAGTTACTTTTCGGTGCTGTAGCCAGATAGGTTACCGCTTCAGCCAGTGCCAGATTGCATTCGGGCATGCCTACGAAATGGACTGCTTGTTGGGCGGCTACGGCTACCATCAATGCTTGAGGGTCAGCCATTCCCACATCCTCAGAGGCAAAACGAACCAGTCGCCGGGCAATGTAAAGAGGGTCTTCTCCAGCCTCAAGCATTCGCCCCATCCAGTACAAAGCTGCGTCCGGGTCTGAACCACGCAGCGACTTATGAAGTGCCGAAATAAGGTCATAATGCTGGTCACCACTCTTATCGTAAAGCAAAGCCCGATGCTGCAATGCCTCCTCAATGGTCTTCAAACTAAGCCAACGATATCCATCAGCATCGGGTGAATTCGCCTGAGTTGCCATTTCTAAGGCATTGAGCGCTACGCGAGCATCACCATTTGACATCACAACCAGATGCTTCAAAGCATCTTCATCCAGTTTTACCTTAAACTTGCCCAGCCCTCTTTCCTCATCCTCAATGGCTCGCTCCACGATAAGACGAACCCTGTCATCAGTTAATGAATTCAGAGTAAATACACGGCACCTTGAGAGCAGAGCCGAGATAACCTCAAAGGAAGGATTCTCCGTTGTGGCCCCAATGAGAATTACCACACCATTCTCCACAAAAGGCAGCACAGCATCCTGCTGGGTCTTGTTGAAGCGATGTATCTCGTCAATAAATAGGATGGTGCGTTGTCCAGAGAGCCTGCGTCTGTGCCTTGCCTCCTCCACAATGCGGCGCAAGTCGGCTACACCAGCACTAACAGCACTTAGTGGACTGAAATGCGACTTAGTAACACTGGCGATAACATAGGCTAAAGTGGTCTTGCCGCTACCTGGCGGTCCCCAGAAAATCATGGATGGCAATTGGTCTTTTTCAATGCATTTCCTCAGTACTCGCTCTTCACCTACCAAGTGCTCCTGCCCTACAAACTCAGCAAAACTGCGGGGACGCATTCTGGTGGCTAAAGGCACATCTTGGGACAACTCTGTGTCCACCCCAAACATCTCCTTCCCGCTCGTTTCCAGCTTATTCAGGTCAAAAAGAGTCATGCTAACTTGGCTTCTTCTCTTTCTCCGCTGCTTAAGTCAGCTTTGCTGCCCTATCGTAATAGCTCTTAATCCTGTCCACGTAAATCAATTCTGAAACTGCCACAGTGACCTGGGTAAAACCTTTGGCTCCGTAGAAACTGCCATCTCTTATTTCAGCATTGGGCACCAGTTGTCGCAACCGATTCCCCAGAACACTAACCATATCTATGTTAGCCTGTTTCGCCGGAGCTGAGAGGAGATACATGGCTCTACCAGCATCCTCCAGCTTACAGTCAACAGACAACCGCATCAACGCCAGATTCATCGCTTCCACCGCCTTTCTCGTTTCCGAACTCTTCTCCTCGAATTCCTGCGCTCTCCTCCAAGGTAATATTGACGAGCCAAATTCCGCCCTGCCCACACCTATCGCCGTCCAACCTAACAAAGTCTGAACGATGTCTCCGGCATCAAGCACCTTGCCGCCGACATATTTTGAACCAGTCATCTCACCAGCACAGAGAAGGTCGTAGAACAGAAAAGTTATCTCTTTATTCACACCTCTTATGTTACCGGATGGTACCACCTCTCCCACCACTCCAAATCCCCCGTTATCCACCAGAATTACAGCATCAACCAGCTTATCTAGAGATTTCAAGCACACAGCAGTATTCCTAACCAGACATGGGTCGTCCAGCTCGGAATCACGGGGAAGTACTATAAGCGCATAGACCGGTTTATCCACACGCCGCTCCTTGAGCAACTGGACTAGTACCGGAACACCGCCTGAACCAAGGCTTCCGCCAGCACCAGCGACAAACAGAAAGGCATCAGTATCAACAAAGGCACCAAGTCTCATAGCCAGCATCACCCGCTCGCTTTCCTGGCGCATCAGTCTGGCACCAGCTTCACTCGATTTGGCATCAAGCTCCAGAGAACCACGAATAACCACTGGTTTCAACAGCTCACGCCCGAACTTGGTCACCGCGTCCAGAATGGCTTGTTCATTACTGACCGCATAGGCGCACGTAATTATATTAACGTGCCGCTCGTTTCTTGCCCTTCTATTTAGATGAGCGAACTCACCAGCTAGCCTGCAACCGCACTTGCCAACGCCGATAACCATCAATTTCATATTTCTTATGTCTCCTTACCAAAAGATACTGCACAGCACCGCAAATTTAAAACAGCTCATCAACTTTATCATAAGTAGCCTCAGCACGTCTTGTCACCTTGCCCACAATTACAAGCTGGTCTTTATCAAAAACAGCGCAAATAATACGCCAATCGCCACAACGTACTCGGTAAATTGGGCCTCTCAGCTTTCTCGCCCCCACAGGTCTCGGACTCTGTCCAAGCTTCTGAATAGCCCCCACTATACGGTCGAACTCCTTACTCCGAAGCTCATCTAGCTCTCTTTGTGCCCTGGGGGTCAACTCAAGCCGATACATGCGCCTTCCTCCGGCGCAAGTACTCCTCCAATTCCACCGATGAGCCTGCCTGAGCTTGATAATGGGCTAACTCCACCTCCATATCTCTAATGTCCTCAATATCTTCACCATAGACTATTTCAACGGCTTTCCTGACTAATTCGGCTATGGAGGTGTTGTTTTCAAAAGCTAACTTCCTTAGCCCTTCATGCATTTCTTCACTAAGATAAACCATGGTCTTTTTCATCTTTCTTTACTCCACCTTTATCTGTGTATAGTATAACAGATATATGCCATTATGTCAAATATGAGCCTAAACTATCGGTATCTCTTCACCTGAAAGCGGTACAGCCTTATCGGTTCATCAGCTGCTATGCCTGCCTTTGCCCGGCAGATTTCAATCTGTTCCTCGACGCTGTCCACGCCTTCAAGGTCAGGCAGCAATAAACCTCTTCTAAACCCGCACTCCACAATCACACCGTATTTCTTCGGGTCGAGCTGAGCAACGCTGTCTACCGGTTCCGGTTCGGTGAGGACATCCACGCTGTATTCCAGCTCATCCAATTCAGAGGCTTCAACCGGCACAAAGCGCGGGTCCTGTGTAGCCGAACTGATAGCATTGGCAACGATTTCATAGGCTATG
This sequence comes from Chloroflexota bacterium, assembly GCA_016865895.1. GTDB lineage: Bacteria > Chloroflexota > Dehalococcoidia > GIF9 > UBA5629 > VGNY01. The sequence goes on from VGNY01000005.1 coordinate 26,087, forward strand.
TTCGCCCTGGTTGGCGCAAAGGTGCCAATACACCCCCTCAATTCACCTCGCTTCTTAATAGACACAAAAACTCCTGCCCTCGACCTCGTCTCATCACTTAACTCCTTTGGCCTGAGCACTTTACCACAGCGGACATAGCTTTCCACTGCCTCTTTAGCTAATTTCACTACCGGATGAAGCTGCTTTGCCATATTACCGCCTTCTCCATTGGTTTTTCACACCGTCATTGCGATGCGTCCCGGGACTGGGCAAAATGTAAAAGTTAAATATCAAAAGGCAAAATGACAACTCAAAGTCAAAAAATAGATACATATCTCCAACCATCCTCGCTTCCAAAGAACAAATAATTTTGCATTTTTATCTGTCATTTTGGTTTTTAACTTTTGCTCTTTGATATGTCCATTACAAAATTAATCGCGCACTCAGAATGACAGGTATAAAGCTATTTTATTATTATCCCGGCATAGCCTACCACAGCGCTATAATCGCCCGATGTATCACCGCTCGTCTGATACTTAACCAACTCCGCCTCTTTAGCCCCTAGCCCCTTAGCCGCAGAGATAAGGCTGACCACCGGTGCATAACCACACATAGATATATCTAGTTCGTCAACCCGCTTCAACAGCTCGTCCTCATCCAAAGCCAGTATAGCTTCAATAGCTTTACTATCCTTCCTCTTAGCAGACTCATGTGGCTCATAATGTGTCATGTCACTGCTGGCCAGTATTACCACCCCCCGCCTCGACTCTTTGATAGCCCCAATCATCTCCCTGCCGATTTTCTTATAAACAGCGCCATCGCCATGAGCCAGGACTATAGGCACTATTCTGACATTCGACTTAAAAAACTGCAAAAACGGCACCTGAACCTCAATAGAATGTTCATACTGATGCGCCGCAGAATCCTCTTCCAGATAGCTGGAGGCAGCTAAAATCCGCCTTCCAAGTTCCGAGTCGATTTCTACATCACCCAAAGGTGTCCTCCACGCTCCTTTCGACATGATACTGAAAGTTTTCCCTCTACCGGTGTGATTGGGGCCGAGGATGACAAAGGTATCCTTGAATTTGATTCTGGATATTACCGCCCCGGCTACCGAGCCCGAATAGACATACCCAGCATGCGGTGAAACCAGTCCCACCACTTCAACTTTTTCCGCTTTGGGCTCAACCATACTTTCAATCATTCTCTTAAGCCCTGCCGGTGAGCCCGGGTAAAACTGGCCGGCAACAATCGGATTTCTAATCATCACAGCCCTCCTATACAGAACTACGACCTAATATTAAGCTCGGCGCCGCAAAACTTACACTTAGAACCATCAACGCCAATTACATGGATATCGTAGCCAAACCTCTGAATTACCACCTTCCCACAAGTATAACAACTGGTATTCTCGGCACTGTGGCCAGGGACATTGCCCAGATAGACAAAACGCAGTCCGGCTTTCTTGCCGATGTCGTAAGCTCTCTCCAGGCTGGATACCGAAGTCGGCGGCAGGTGCATCAAGTTATGGTGAGGGTAGAACCGCGTTACATGCCATGGCGTCAGTTCCCCTAGTTCATCCTGCATCCATCTAGCGATGCCGTGTAACTGCTGCTCATCGTCGTTCATCGTCGGAATCACATTGGTCACCACCTCAACATGCATGCCCCATTTCTGCTGCGCTCTCTGAGCCACATCAAGAATACCCCGCCACCGTGGGATTTTGGCCAAGTCTCGATATAAGGCATCAGAAAAGCCTTTAATATCAACCCGCCAGGCATCGAGATAAGGCCCAATTGTATCCAAGGCCTCTGGTGTAATATAACCATTTGTCACATACCCCGTGTAGAGTCCGTTCTTTTTAGCCAATTTCGCAGAATCCAGGGTATATTCGAACCAGATGCTCGGCTCATTATATGTCCAGGTGATGCCTCCGCAACCCCGCTGTCTAGCCAGCCTCACTGCATCTTCTGGTATTATCTTGCGTGACTCCTCTGCCATCTCGGATGGTTGCTCAACACAAGAAATCTGCCAGTTCTGGCAGTGCCTACAATGGAAATTACAACCCCAGGTGCCTAGAGACAGAGCCAGGCTACCCGGGAAAAAGTGAAACAGCGGCTTTTTCTCAATAGGGTCAACAGCTACTGAAGAAGCCAGGGCATAGTTAAGGACATAAAGGACACCGCCATCATTCCGCCGCACCCGGCAAACTCCGAACTTACCTGGTCCGATAACACAGCGCCACTGGCAGACATTGCAACGCACCCTAGAATCAGGAAGCTTATCGTAAAGCAACGCCTCGTGCATCAGCCTGCACCCCACCCTTATTATATCACTCTAAACACGGGGACGTAATCACAGGGATGTAGTACGACCCTTTAGGGTCGCCTGGGTGGGGCGAGGCTAAAGCCTCGCACTACATCTGTAATTGTCTATACGTTGTTTTTTTTCTGCCCACCAATGTACTGCCACCCATGTACGGGAAGCTGCCGAGCGCTAGACAATGCTCAAGACTTGGTCTACAATGACAGGAAAGTCACTTTTACAGAGGGAGTCATGATTCTAGAACTCAATGAGGAACAGAAAATACTGCAGAAAAACGCCCGGGATTTCATGGAACGAGAGATAATACCCATCGCCGATGAATATGACCGCAAGTACCACCCAATGCCCAAAGATATAGCCTTAGGCCTGCTAAAGAAGCTAGTACCTCTGGGCTATGTGGGGTCAACACTGCCGCCTGAGCATGGCGGCCAGGGGCTTGACCTCATCTCGTATGCCGTCCTGGGCGAGGAATTAGCCAAAGCTTATGTCAGCCTGGGCATGATTGTGCTAATACAGGACGGCGGCGTGCTCCCCATACTGGTGGCACATGGCACACCGGAGCAAAAGGCAAAGTATATCCCTCAGATAATGTCGCTGGAAAAAATCTCCTGCTTCTGCCTGACCGAGCCTGACGTCGGCTCAGGGGCACGGGACTTGACGACCACAGCGGTACTCAATGGAGACCACTACATAGTGAACGGCACAAAGACATGGATAACCAACGGCGGCATCGCTGACCTGGCAGTCGTCTTCGCCTCCACTGACCGAAGCAAGGGAGCTAGAGGCATATCCGCCCTGCTTGTAGATAAGGATGAGTCGCCATTTACCACCCGGGAATTACCCAAGCTGGGCTGTCGCTCCTGCCCCACATCAGAGTTGAATTTCGAGGACTGCCGTGTGCCCCGGAGCAACCTGATTGGCACCGAGGGTAGCGCCTATTTGTTAGCGCTGAGCGAACTGGCTAAGCTTCGAGTCGCCGTGGGTATTGGAGCACTGGGTTTGGCTCAGGCTTCTATAGAAGCTGCCATCAAATATGCCCGGGAGCGGAAGCAGTTCGGTCGCCCCATCGGCAGCTTCCAGCTCATCCAGGAGATGATTGCCGATATGGCCATGATGACCGATGCCGCCCGTTTCCTCTGCTGGCGGGCCCTTTACCTTACAGGCAAGGGAGAGGTCTGCTGGAAGGAAGCCTCTATGGCCAAAGCCTATAGCACCGAAATGGCCGTTTTGGTGACATCCAAGGCAATACAGGTGCATGGCGCCTACGGCATCTCTGAAGAATACCCTGTGGAGCGATACTTCCGTGACGCCCGCACTCTTACCTTCCCCGACGGCGCCACACAGATTCAAAAACTAATCATCGGCCGTGAACTGCTCGGCATTTCAGCCTTCGTCTAGAACACTTGAAGTAAGCCATTTTCCCTCTCCCTTGAAGGGAGAGGGCTAGGGTGAGGGTGATGCTCGTCATCGGCATAACTGGCAACTTCGGCACCGGCAAGACCACAGTGTCTCAAATGCTGGCTGAACTCGGCGCTGTTTTAATCAACGCCGATGAACTGGGCCATGAGCTTTATCAGCCAAACAGCCCAGCCTACAGAGAAGTGGTAGCTGCTTTCGGCAAATCCATCCTGAAACCTGATGGGGAAATAGACCGCCACAAGCTAGGCCAACTGGTCTTCGACGATGCCACAGCCCTGACCCGACTCAACCAGATAACGCACCCCAGGATATACAAAATAGTCCAGCAAAAAATAGAGGAATATCGCCAGCATGGAGTTAAGGTTGTCGCCCTCGAAGCCGCCCTGCTAATCGAAGCTGGCTGGACGCCGCTGGTAAACCAGGTATGGGTTACCACAGCACCAGAAGCCACTATAATCAAACGGCTGAAAAGCTCCAGAGGCCTCACCGAAGAACAAATCCAAACTCGCCTCCGTTCTCAGATGCCTCAAGAAGAAAAGGCAAAGCAGGCTGATGTAGTCATTAACACCGATTGCCCCATGGACGAACTCAAGGCAAAAGTAGCCGAGCTGTGGCACAGCCTACCATAGTCCCCTGCCCTACATCCTCTCACCAAAATCCCGAATCTCAATTTCCAAGCTCAAAACAAATTCAAAGCACCAAATACCATTCACCCAAAAATGTAAAGAATCAAAACACAAAAGGCAAAATGACAACCCAGAAGTCAAAAAGTGTTCCCCGCTAAATCGGGATTGTTAATCCCCCCTCACTCTAACTCTCTCCCTCCAGGGGAGAGAGGACAGCTTTCCTCTCCTTTGATGTGCAGTCCCAGCAATCTTCTCTCCCCTGATGAGAGGACTATCACCTTAATCCTCTCCCTTGATGGGAGTCCCGATTAATCGGGAAAGGTGAGGGTGAATCCTTGCATTTTTACCTGTCATTTTGATTCTTGCCCTTTGACCTTTGATTTTCCGATATAGGCATTGTTTAGGGTTTAAGATTTAGTATCTGGGACTTTGCAGACCTTCAGTCCTGTTACCACTCCCATGCCAGCAGTAAGGCAAAGACCACCCCCAGTGCAGCTCCAGCGGCGACCTCAAATTTGGTATGGCCTATAAGCTCCCGTAGGCGTTGCTGGAATGCTGGATTTCCTTTGAAAAGCTCCTCCAGTATACGGTTGAGCATTGTGGATTGTGTACTTACCGTCTGCCGCACACCGGCGGCGTCATACATCACTAACAGAGCAAAAAAGGCAGTAACGGCGAAAAGGGCCGAGCCTACGCCGTTAACCAGAGCTACAGTTGTAGCCAGAGCACAGACCAGCGCCGAGTGCGCGCTGGGCATACCGCCCATAGTAGTCAGGTAAGATAAATTCAGGCGTCTGTCTCTCGCCGACCCGATAATAACCTTTAGCACCTGAGCCAGACACCAGGCAGCAGCCGGAATGAGCAACACCTTATTACTTAATACCGCTTCCAAAATAGACTCCTCCCAGTAGGAACTCCACAATATTCAGGCTTCTCTGAAAGCTATAATTATAGCACATAGCCTATAATCTAATTGCCTTATTGATGACGGCTAGTTGCTGTCTATCGACAATCCTTTTACGTAGGTGCGAGCCTTCACGGTCGCCAATCACCAATCCACATGTAGCCTCGACCCTTTAGGGTCGAGTCCGGCGAGGCTAAAGCCTCGCCGCTAGGATTTGTGTCTGCTGGCGGCTAATTCTCGAACAGATTTGACTATGTCATCGGTTGGTGTCCCCGGCCTGAATATCCCGGCTACTCCTTTGCCCTTAAGCTCCTCGAGCTCCTCCTCCGGGAAGATGCCACCAGCAATAACAGGAACACGCTTAAGCCCCATCTCGTCCCTTACTTTCAATAACTTCGACAGAATAATCCCCGGAGAACCAGAGAGGATGCTCATACCTATTATATCCACGTCCTCCTGCATCGCCGACTGAACTATTTCCTTTATGCCGACCTTCGGCGATGCCTCCAGGTATATCACCTCCATACCAGCATCCCGTAATGCTGCAGCCACAACCAGAATGCCTCTGCTGTGTAAATCTAGAGGTGGCTTGGCTAAAAGAACCCTTATCTTTTCGTCTTTCATGTGAAGCTCACTTTCGCAGAAATAGTTTGTCAACTAGGACTCCCGGTAAATCCTGGTGATTTCACCTAAACTCATATAAGCCTTCACCGCCTCTATTGTGGGCGGCAGTATATTTATCCCGTTCTTACAGGCATATCTGAGGTTATTTGCCGCCTCCTCCCATCTCTTCTTGTCCCGCTCTCTCTTCACCCTGTTCAACCTCTCAAGCTGTTTTCTTATGAAATCCTTGTCTTCCCGCCATATCGGGAACGGGTATTTTATTTCTTCCACGTATTTGTTTACGCCGATTACCACACGTTCGCCACTCTCCACCTCTTTTTGAAATCTGTATGAAACATCGGCTATCTCCCGGCTAACCCATCCGCGGACTTTGGGGTCCCACCAATCCCCCATGGAATTGATTTTGTTAAGGATGTCTCTGGCCTCACTTTCGAGCTTATTTGTCAGCCACTCTACATAGTAAGAGCCGGCAAGCGGGTCTATTGTATCCGCCACTCCCGACTCTTCCAGAATGACCTGATGAGTCCTCAAAGATAGCTTCGCTGTCTCCTCTATGGGTATGGCGAAACCCTCATCGGCGGAGTTTATGTGTAACGACTGGCAACCGCCCAGAACCGCTGACAGCCCGTAAAGAGTGCCCCTGACGATATTCACCAGTGGCTGTTGATATGTCATGGCATCGCCTGAGGTCTGGCAGTGGAACCGCATCTGCCATGACCTGGGGTCTCTAGCACTCATCTCCTCTCTCAAAATCCTGGCCCAGAGCCGCCTCATAGCTCGAAACTTGGCTATCTCCTCGAAAAAATCCCTGTGGGAATTAAGGAAAAAGGAAATCCTGGGGGCTACCTCATCAACGCCGATGCCTCTTTCAGTGCATCCCTTTAGTACCGCAATCGCCGGAGCGATACCGAAGGCTATCTCTTGAACTGCAGAACAGCCAGCCTCTCTCGTATTTCTTACCGCAATACTAACTGAGTTCCACCGCGGCAGATTCCGCGTACAGTATTCCACGATATCAATGCATATCCTTTTAGAAAAGAAGGATACACCACCATAAACATCAGAGCAGCTTCCCATGGTGTGCCCAATGATTGGGTAATTCTGAAGAGTGCCGGAAAGATTCTTCAAATCTATGCCCCTCTCCTGAGCCACAGCAATCACCATGGCGAGTATGGCCGGATGTGCTGCGATTATGTTGATGCCGCCCTTTGTCATATCCACGTCTCTAAGCAGGTCTCTCATGTCCTGAAGAGTGTCAAGAGCCGTTCCTTCTCTGCCAACGAAGCCTTCAGCAACCTCCTCATCAGAATCCAGGCCCATATTGGTCGGATGGTCAAAGACAATGCTGAAGCCTGTCTGCCCGTGTTTCTCCATGAATTTCACCCGCTCGCTGCTCTCCATCCCACCACCGTAGCCAATTACCTGCCTCACTGTCCACGGCCTCACCCGGTACATTGTGGTATATACGCCTCTGGTATAGGGATATTTACCAGGAAAGCCTATATCACCTTCACAATCGAGTCCCTCAAGGTCTCTCGGCGTATAAAGAGGATTCACCTTAATCCAGGAGAGGTTCTCAAACCTCTCTTTCCTCTCAGGCCTCTTTTCTATAGACCTCTCATACTCACCTTCCCATTCCCGGACTGTTTCCATTAACCCATCTTGCTCATTCCTGTCAGCCATCTCTATGTCCTCCTACCGAATATACAATTTAAGAAATATTAGCTCGTGCTTGACCGCTACAATAATAGTGTCACCCGAGCGCCATGTCAATACACCCTGTTCATTTAGTACATCAGAAAACAGATGTTTTGGTCATTTGTAATTTGTTTGAAGCTTGAGATTTGTGATTTACCGGTTTAACGAGGGGTTGTAACCGCAGTTTTGTCCCTGTGTAAAACCTCTATAAAATCAGAAGTAGCTGCTCAGGAACCAGTTTGTTAAAGCGATTGATAGACATCAATGTTACCAATATCAAGCCATAGCTCAGTGAAGGCATAGGCGTGGACTTCGTCTCTACCTACCAGGTGGGAGATGAAGCTACCCAGATTGTCCTTCTTGCCTTGAGCAGAATACTTAGACAGGAGGGGGAATATCCGAGGCGGGAGAATATAGCAAGCGGTAGCGATGAGGCTGGACTTAGGTTGTGCCGGCTTCTCCTTAAATTCAGCTATCCTGTGCCCATCCAGCCGGACAACGCCAAATTGGCTGGCTTTGCTTTTGTCGCCGATGTCATAGACAGCCACCAGAGCGTTCTTGCCATTGTAAGCAGCGATGAACTGGCGAAGGTCAAACTCGAAGTAGTTGTCGCCGGCGATAACCAGAAGGTCATCAGCTATGTTCTTGGTCTTAATCCAGTAATCCATTGAGCCTACAGCACCGAAAGTCTGCTCCTCGGTGAAAACCGGCTCAACACAAAGGTCCACCTCCCTAGTTAAGGTGCCTTGCCAGCGGCGAAAGTCGGCTTCAAACTTTTTATTGGTGTTGACCAGAATATCTATATCTTGTGGAATCTTACCCACAATGTGACTTATAAGTGGTTTGGTTTTGTATTCCAGCAATGCTTTCGCTCTGATGACGGTGAGCGGATAGAGCCTTGTTCCAAAGCCACTGGCAAGTATCAGGCTTTTCATCTCACAGCACCGGATTTTTGGGGGCACGACTAAAGGCGGGCTTGGCTATCCCGATTTTACTTGACACGTGATGTCTCGCCATATAGTCGCTCTTTCCAGCGGATGCCCAACCCCACTGCCTGCCGCCAACAACCAAAAACGCCAGCAGCGAAAAAGAAAGAGAACCCGAGTGGATGCAGCAAAGTCGACAGAAGAGAGTTTCTAAAGTGACTGTCTACCAGCCAGCGCATGAACAGTATCATAGCTATCTGGAAGACTGCGATGTATCGCCAATCAGTGGGAGCCGCTGCCGAGAAGAAGCCATTCAAAACCCAGTAGAACGGAGCCAGATAGAAGAAGAACCCAGCCGCCAACAACCCAACCAGTGCTACCGGCGATAACGCCGCCAATGAGTATATCCACCTGACTATTCCCTCCCACATCACTCCCAAACTCTGGTAGTTGCGAGTGCAAGTCACCGGCGACAAATCAATAGCGACATGCCGACCGCCATGCCGGACTGTCTCAACCCCCAGCCAGACATCTTCCAGAATTCTTGAGCTTACTGCCTCGTGCCCACCAATTCGCCAGTATTCTTCCCTGGGAAAGAGCATCAACTGACCGATGGCCAGCGATGGCTTTGGCTCTTTGGAGCGTTGCAGCCACCACAGTGGTATCCAACTCATGATTATAAAATAATATGCCAGTGGCATCACTATTTTCTCAGCAAAAGTTCCAGATATCTGGCGGGGCAATCCGGAGAGCAACGAAGCTTTAGTCTCAATGGCCAGAGCCAGCACGCTGCGTATCATGTGCGGAACATGCATGGTGTCAGCATCAACAAACAGCAGCCAGGAGCCATTAGCCCGTTCCGCAAGCTGATAGCAGGCGAAGGGCTTGCCCGCCCATTCCTCAGGAAGGTTGGCACCCTTTATCAACTGGATACGGTCATCCCTGGCTGCAAACTGGCTGACAACTTCAGCCGTCCTGTCCGTGGAATTATCATCCAGCACCAAAATCTCAAAGTTGGGGTAGTCCTGTAGCTGCAAAGATTTTAGGCAAGTCTTTATTTTGTTCTCTTCATTTCTTGCCGGGACAAGCACGGAGACGAGGGGCGCTGGCTCAGGTATTCTGGCATTGCGGTCTGGCCTTTTCAGCGCCCTCAAATTAAGGATTATATTAGTGGTAAAGAAAATCAAACAGACAGCAACTATTATCTGATAAAGCATTGTCCAATCCTGCTAATGTCGACCTAAGTCTGCCGTCCTCCTACTTCGAAACCAACCACCAAGTTTTCCGCCAAGTCTGGGGGTGGTTTTCAACTCATCAAAATACTTCACCACCAGTATTGCTATCACACTTATCATAAACAATGGCTCTAGCGAAATTCCCTTGGTAATTGCCAGGTAAATCAAAGAGGCCGTCACGCCGAACATAACCCGCCAGGCATCAGGCTCTATGAAGAGAAAAGATAAAAGCATAAAAACAACAACTGAGATTACCATCTCGTGTTGAGGCAGTGCCAAAAGGACGCCCGCTATGACTGCCAGTGCCTTACCGCCTTGGAACCGAAGTAGAGGAGTGTAAGCATGTCCCAATATGGCACACAAACCTACCACCATCACTACCACCATGGGAAGTTCGAAGTAATAATGCGCCAGAGCTACGAAGGGGACACCTTTCCCTATATCCAGAACCAGAGCCAAGACACCTGCTTTCCAACCTCCGGCCCGGAAGACATTGAACGCTCCGGGGTTGCCATCTCCATAGCGCCTTATGTCCTTGCCCAGCAACCACTTCCCAACCCACACCGAAAAGGGGCAGGCAGCCAACCAGAAAGCCGCTACAGCCAGTAATGCCGAATAACAAGATATTTCCACTCTACTGATAACCCCCCGGCTACATGTGTGTCTTACCTCGTATTGCAAGGTATAGCATAAACCATCGCCCCCCTCCTGTCAATAAGCATAGGTCTCCATCTATCTCAATAGCTGTTCAACAATCTCCGCTGCATCCCGGACGAATTTGAGGCAACGGGTGTCACGGAGTTTCTTCTCCACAAAAGCCTTCCGCCCTTCCGGGATGCTTATATCACAGCCGAGCAATTCTCTGCAAACAATTGACCCGTTTTGAGACTTGAACCTGTCCACAAACTCCTTCACCAGTTCATTTGTATTTTCGTGTGACTGTGTATCCTGAACTACTGTTCGACCATGTTTAAGGCCTATGACCATAAACGCTCCGGTTACTGCTCCGCATGTTTCGCCCATCCGACCCATCCCACCTCCAAAAGCAGCACTGACTTTCAGGGCAGTTTCACGGTCAAGACCAAACTGCCCACCGTATGTTGAAAGCAGCGCCTGAGAACACATAAAGCCTTCACGAAAGCAGGAGACAGCTTCTTCAACTCTGCTCATATTGCATCCAAATTCTTTCCCTCCAAGGGAGAGGCCTCGGTTAGATGGGAGCATCTGCTTCAATCGTGCCTAGAGCAGATATTCTAGGCATATCCCGTTTTTATATCAATCGTTACTGTCGGTTCTTGCCTTGAGCTTTGGGCGGTATTCTGGATTCACAAGGCACCTTTGTCTGGCATAGCCCACAGGCTGGATAATGGCCTATATAGACGTCGTCCCTCCTCAGCTTCTTGAGAATCTCTTTTTGCTTAACAAACAGGAACTCTCGACACTTATTCTTATCATGTCCCTGCTCGCTAATAGCATCAGCAGGGCATCTCTCTATACAACGTCGGCATGAGCCGTCCCAATAGAAAAGACAGTTTGCCCGATAATTCTCGTAGTCTCTAGGGTTGGGTGGCAGCTTCACATCAGTTACCACGCTACCGCAGCGCATGGCGATTCCCTTGGGAGTAATCAGGCCATCGCTGAGACTGAAGGTCCCCAAGCCGGCAGCATAGGCAATATGCCTCTGCGACCAGTTAGATGCCAGACCGCTGGCAAAGTCCTTCCAGCCAAAGAAATCAGCTATCTCCGGGGCTAGTGCCTGGCAGCCCAGGCCTTCCAGCAGAGATACTATGTGGCGAGATAATTCATTGATGAAGTCCTGACCAAGAAAGCGCGTGTGGTTCCATCTGGGCGAGGCAATGAGGGTTTCACGGCGGTTACTGAGACGGGTCTTGTAAGTGGCCGGTAAGACAAAAGATATTACACTCACATTTGCCGGACACTTCTCCTTACCTTTCTTCGGCTTAAGGTGCTTTTCCAGAGCTTCCCGAGGCGTAAGATGAAAGTCGCCCATTATCGCTTTATAATCCTGAAAGATAGCATCATCGCCATCGGCAAAGCCGACTAATGGCTCACCAAAAATGCGGTCGCTCCCGAAAGCCTGATGTCGATTTCTCGGGCTTCGGGCGACATATTTTTTAATCGCCTTCTCAATAAACGCAGCCGAGTTTGCCTCAAATAGTTCTCGATTCAGGCTGTCCTTAGAAGATGTCATATACCTGACCCCTCACAGAACTCAGAATAGTAAGGCGAGTGTTGTAATGTATCCAGCGAGGTCATTATACACCTAAGAAATGTCAATCAAAATTCAACAGGCCTCGCTAATAACCCATCAATGCAGTACCTTGCTCAGGAATAGTTTCGTTCGCTCGTTGTTGGGTGATGCGAACAATTTGTCGGGTGTGCCCTCTTCGATGATTTGTCCCTCATCCATGAAGATGACGCGGTTGGCAGCAGCACGTGCAAACCCCATCTCGTGCGAGACCACCACCATAGTCATACCCTCATTAGCCAGCGCTAACATTACATCTAAAACTTCTTTAATCATCTCAGGGTCAAGCGCGCTGGTTGGCTCGTCAAATAACATTATCCTGGGATTCATCGCTAGAGCCCGAGCAATTGCCACGCGCTGCTGTTGCCCACCAGAAAGTTGTGCGGGATAATTCTTGGCTTTTTCTGGAATGCCCACTTTGGTCAAGAGGTCAAGAGCGATTTTACGGCATTCTTCTTTGGAACGTTTACGTACCACACGCTGAGCCAAGCAGATATTTTCCATCACCATCAAATGAGCAAATAAGTTAAACGATTGGAATACCATGCCTACTTCACAGCGAACAGCGTTTATGTTCTCTGCACTGTCCAAAGGAATACTATCAACCACAATTTTGCCTGCATCATATTCCTCAAGACGATTGATGCAGCGTAGCAGGGTAGATTTTCCTGACCCCGATGGTCCAACGACAACAACAACCTCACCTTTATACACATCAAGATTTACTCCACACAATGCATGAACCTTGCCAAAGTGCTTATGAACATTCTCAACGTGGATAATTGGCTCCATAATTCCCTATCTTTCAAAGCGAGACTTTTTCTCGGCCCAGGCTACCATACGAGCTGAAAATAAAGTCATTACCAGATACAACAAGGCTACCATTGTCCAAACCTCAATAGGATTAAAATGTGTGGCCATGAATTCGCGCCCCCGTCGGGTCATATCTGCCACAGCCACCACACTGACAAGGGAAGAATCTTTGAGCAAAGCGATAAACTCATTGCCTACTGGCGGTAAAATCACACGGAACGCCTGAGGCAAGACCACATATCGCATGGTCTGTACGTACGACATACCAAGGCTACGAGCAGCTTCTACCTGCCCCTTGGGAACACTCTGGATGCCAGCACGATAAATCTCACTCATATAAGCTCCGTAGCAAACTACCAGCCCGACGACAGCGATGAAAATTGCATTCACTTGATAGTTAGCCAAGGTAGAGATATTAAGCCAGCGGCCTATCTGCTGGATTACCACCGGGAAAGCAAAATACCACCAGATTAACTGTACCAGGAGAGGAATGCCCCTTACCAACTCAACATAGAGCGATGAAATGCCATAAACAATCCGATTTTGTGACAGCCGCCCCAGGCCCCCAAACATGCCTACAATCAAAGTAAATATAAACGCCGTTACGGTGACCAAAACGGTTACCACAAGGCCATCGCGCACGAAAAGCAAAATGTTCCAAAAAGGGTCCGATTTTGCCACAATCAACAGTACTGCCAACCCAACCACCAACACCACCAACCACCACCAAGCGTCAATACGAGCGCTCGGCCCAGCACTAGGGATGTTGACTGGCTCTTTTTCTGTAGGTGTGGATTTTGGCCGTAACTCCATACGACCTCTCGAAATAGACCACGAGGTCCCTAGAAATATACTAAAATTTAACTTTCAGCTGCTTATTGACCTGAAAGCCATTTCTTGGTTAATTTTTCAATTAACCCTTCATCTTGGACAGCTTTAAGCCCTGCGTTGATTTTCGCCAACAACTCTGGCTTGGTCTTGCAGACAGCAATCCCGTAATATTCCTCTGTAAAGATATCGCCAACCGCCTTCAGTTTATCAGGGTTTTTGCCAACATATCCCAAAGCGAGGGGATTATCGGCGACAACCGCATCAATCTGTCCATTCATTAAATCCTGAAATGCCAAACCAATATCATCATAAGTCTTCAGAGTGACATCTTTCATTTCACCCACTTCTATAGCGCCGGTTGTCCCAATTTGGGCACCAACACGCTTACCTGTTAGATTCTCTTTACCCTTGATATCTGTATTATCTTTGCGGACTGTGACAATCTGCCCAGCTCCGAAGTAGGGATTAGAGAAAAGCATGTCCTTCTTGCGCTCTTCGGTGATTGTAATGGATGAAATAGCAGCATCGTATTGGCATTGCGCAATCCCAGCCAGAAGTGGGTCAAATCCCACGTTTACATATTTAATCTCTAAGCCCGCTTTTTCGGCGATTGCGTTTAAAACGTCAATATCAAACCCTTCAATCTTCTTGGTTTTCTCATTCACATACTCGAAGGGTGGCCAGGTGGCATCTGTAGCCACAAGGACCGCTGTTGCCTTCGGGGCACAGCCAGGCAGCACCAGACTCACCGCTAACATCCCCACAAGGATACACCAAAACAGACGCTTCATTTCTTTCTTACCTCCTCTCTTTCTTTATTTTTCTGCTTAATCACTTGGCTTCTAGCCAAAAAGACCGTAGGCCAGAATTTCCTGCCATTCCCATGCGTTTAAATTTGGATTATGGTTGTCAAAGGCGTTTTTTGATTATCTGTCCTCACCCCCTTTTTACAGTTTTTCATAAGTCTACAATAATCAAGCGACGATGTCTATGCCTCCACTTCAGGTCGCCACTTCAGGGGGTGTTCTCGTACTGCGCTTTTTATTCAGATGTGGTGGTGAGGATAAAGCCTCAGATTAGGTTCTATCAGCGGCTGTTCCGAAAAGCTAGAAAAGAATGCTAAAGGTGGTATAATAAGCTCTGGCGTACAGATAAATGGCCAAGTACATAATCGCCCATGATGTGGGCACAAGTGGCAATAAGGCAGTTCTGGTAGATGCCGAGGGGCGCGTCCACGGCAAATGCTTCGAACCTTATCAGACCTACTACCCCAACCCCGGTTGGGCGGAGCAGGAGCCTGCAGACTGGTGGAACGCAATCACGCGGACGACAAAGCTTCTTCTTCAGCAGGCTGGGGTGTCACCAGGCGATGTTTTATGCATCACCTATGCCACACAGATGTTGGGCATCATTCCTATGGATTCGCGGGAAGGATTGCTAAGGCGCGCCATAATCTGGCTTGACAACAGGGCTTGCGAGCAGGCGGAGCGGTTGATGAGAAAATTCCTGGGCCCTCGTGTTTTCGCGCTGATTGCCGGGGCTACATTAGGTGGCAAGGATGGCCTGCCGAAATTGCTCTGGCTAAAGGGGGAGGAACCTGACATTTATAACAAGATGTGCTGCTTTCTTGATGTCGCCGGTTATCTCTTCTGCCGCAGCACTGGCAACATGGTTATAGAATGGACTGGCGCCTCTGTCTTTGGACTTGACCTCAAAAAGAAGGTATGGCTTAATAGCATATTTCGCTATATTGGACTTGACCCGGCGAAGTTTCCTCCCCTGGTGCGGCCTATTGATAAAGTCGGAGAGTTAACGCGTGAAGCAGCCGCTGACTGTGGCTTGCTGCAGGGCACGCCGGTTATCGCCGGTGCCGGGGATGCTCCATGTGCCGCTGTAGGCTCTGGTGCTGTAGGTGAGGGCGAAGGTCATGTCTATCTCGGCATATCCGGATGGGTAGGCGTAGTCACAGAACGTATATTGCAGGGCAAATGTGGAGCAGCCACGATTCACTCGGCTGACCCGAGTAAGACATTTCTATTTGCCGAAACGGAAGCTGCCGGTGGTTGTATCCAGTGGATTGCCAACGAGTTCTACAAAGTTGAAAAGAAGGACCCGAAAATCCCCAATGTCTATGCTCTTATGGATGATGAGGTTGCTAAAATCCCACCGGGTTCCAATTACCTGCTCTTTACCCCCTGGATTTACGGAGAGAGAGCCCCTATAGACGACTGCTATGTTCGCGCCACCTTTCTCAACTTGAGTGCCGAGCATACACGCGAGGACATGCTGCGTGCTGTCTATGAGGGTGTGGCTTATAATATCAGATGGATAGTGGATATTGTGGAGAAGGAATTTAAATTCCCTCTACCACATCTCAGAGTGATAGGTGGTGGTGCCAAGGGCAAGCCCTGGATGCAGATTTTAGCTGATGTCACGCACAGAAAGGTTGAGACTGTCTGTGACCCGCAGGAGGCAGGGGCAGTAGGGGCAGCGTTGGTGGCAGCAGTTGGTCTTGGCATTTACCCAGATTTTGAATCGCTGAGGAAGGTGGTTAAGGTTGAGGCAGTGTTTGAGCCGCATCCGGAGAATGCGGAGATTTATGACTCGCTGTTTCATTCGTATCAAGAGGTTTATAGTAACCTGCGTGGTTTCTATAGGAGACTTAATGAAAAGAGATTCACTGAAGCAGGCCCATGAAGGAGGTGTCTATCAACTCCCGCCAGTCATTGCGAGCCCCTCGCTTTTTGTCACTCTGAAAGTAGCGAAGAATCTCCATTTATCTCTCCCTCCGAGATTCTTCGGTCGTCCCGATTCCATCGGGACTCCTTCAGAATGACAGAGAAGGCAACCGGGATTGCTACGGCACTCCGTGCCTAGCAATGACAGAATAAAAAGGGCTCCTCACGATGACAAACGAGGTAATTATTGAACAATCTGAATTCTCAAGGAGGTGTCTAGATGAATAGAGACGAGATTTTGAGCCTTCCCATAGCTTTACCAGATGGCGTAGATTATGATGAATATATTATCAGTACGTATCTGGTTTCCTACCCGGCGGCGCTCCCCGTCCCGCTGATTGCCCCCATGCTGGCTGTGGAGCAGAGCACAGGCACCTGGGTAGCAGTGCCTGGCGAAACCGAGGAGGTGCGCCGTCAGCATATCGCCAAGGTAATCGGCGTTTATGAGATGCCGGATTACGAAGCCACGGTGCCGCCCAATTTGCAGGACAGGAAATGGTTTGTCCAGGTGGCTTACCCGGAGGTCAACATCGGCGAGCAGATACCTATGCTCCTGACTACCGTGGTGGGCAATATCTCCATGGGTGGCGATATCAAATTATTGGATGTACGTTTCCCAGAGAAATATGTTGCCGGCTTCAAGGGACCGAAATTCGGCATCGATGGGGTGAGAGAGGTTCTAGGAGTACCAAAACGACCTCTCCTGAACAACATGATAAAGCCATGCACTGGCTACACGTGTGAAGTTGGCGCCGAATTGTTCCGAAAAGCAGCGGCTGGCGGCTGCGATATTGTCAAGGATGATGAGCTTATAGCCGATGCCTCGTTCAATTCAGCGTTAGAGCGTGTCAAAACGTATATGAAGATTGAGAAGCAGGTCTATGAGGAGACGGGTGAACATACCCTGTACACTGTGAACATAACGGATTCAATACCCAAGGTCTTCGAAAATGCCAAGCGTGCCGTGGAGTTGGGCTGTAATGCGCTGATGATAAACTACCTCGCTGTCGGTTTTCCAGTGATGCAGGCGATTGCTGAAGACCTCAGCATCAATGTTCCTATCCTTGGCCATATGGACGTGGCTGGCGCTTTTTACATGTCACCTTATCATGGCATAAGCTCTCACCTCGTCTTGGGCAAACTGCCACGTCTTGCCGGTGCCGATGTTGTGGTTATTCCTGCACCGTATGGAAAAGCGCCCGTGATTGACTACAAGTTCAAAAATGCTGCCAGAAATCTATCATTCCCACTGTATAATCTTAAGCCGACATTCCCTATGGCCTCTGGCGGAATTACCCCGTCTATGGTACCGCAGGTGATGATGGCTCTGGGCAATGACATCGTGATAGGTTCTGGAGGCGGCATTCATGCACATCCTCAAGGCCCAATCGCTGGTGGGAAAGCATTCCGGCAGGCAATCGATGCCACCATGCAGGGCATCCCTGTGGCGGAGTATGCCAAAGACCATCAGGAGCTGGCGATTGCACTTAAAGAATGGGTTGACCCATTCAGCAAGGGCATTAGAATCTAACCCGCATTTCCCATATCAAACTGATATTTAGGCGGGTTGTCGTGGTAAAATAGCTTCAAAAGCTCGCAGGTTAACCTTCGCGGTAAAGGGCTTATTGGAGGAACCCAATGGGTGAAAAATTTCAGGA
>VGNY01000006.1 GCA_016865895.1 Chloroflexota bacterium
GGTGTTCGACCACCCGCCAGGGTGCAGCCCATCACCCAGGTGTAGGACCGCTTCATTTCGACACTTCCTGTTGTGGAACGTCATTTTCCCTAGCTATGGCCCAGCTATGAATGCTGTAAAACTCGAGAGGAGATAATGGTCAAGCAGGTTATATACATTCCCTCGGGCAAAGAGATTTAGGCTGTATTGCCATTAGACGCAATTTTAGTCTGGGTTATAATGTGCCTAGGCTTAAACTATTGTAGCCATATTTGTTCATGAAGGGATAATTCACGTGAGATATCCACGCGCAAAGGGACTATATTACATCACACACATCAATAACGTGCCCTCCATATTGAAATCGGGGATCTTGTCTCACGAGCGTGTCGAAAAGGAAAATATCACATTGATTCTATAAGGAGGGTAGACAACATGAATAGAGAGGAAAGGAGAGCAGAAAGAAAGTCACGAAAGCGAAAACTTCAATGGCTAGAGATGATGCGCAAACGAGGCAAAGAGCTCAATAAAGCTATCACTGCATTAGAAGAAAACTTTGATGAAGATGAGATTGAGAACGCAAAGGCCTTTTTTGCCGATTACATTACTGATAGCGGACCTTTTTCCAAATGTGGAGAGAAGATTGACCCCGAAGACATAGACCGACTAAGCAGAGACTACGGGCTTGAGCCAATTGACGGAATGTTTATTCTAGATACGTTAGAGGATATGTTTTTCTCTGATAATGAAGCTGATAGTTAATTCACTCGCCTATCGGCAGATCAATCTTATAATTCTTCAGAGTCTGCTCAATAACAGCCCTAGATTTTTCGTCAGGTTCTGTAAGCGGCAGACGTGGCTTGCCAACCGAAAAGCCTAAGTAATTCAAAGCATATTTAACAGGAATCGGATTGGGAACAACAAAGAGAGCATTTACCAAAGGCAATAGATTACGATGTATGGCTGCTGCCTTTTCAACATTGCCCTTGATGTAATCATCCATCATCTGCTTAAACTGAAGCCCGACCAGATGGGAAATCACACTGATAACCCCATAACCACCCAGGCATAGTATGGGAAACGTATCACCATCATTACCACTGTAAACGAGAAAATCTTTACTAACCCCCTGTATAATCTTGGCTATCTGCTCAAGATTGGCGCTAGCCTCCTTTACCCCAACGATATTATCAATCTGGCTAAGCTTGATGCATGTCTCAGCAGCTAGGTTGGTAACAGTGCGTCCAGGTACGTTATAGAGGATGCATGGCAAGCTGGTTGCCCCAGCAATAGCCTTAAAATGCTCATACAAACCATCTTGGGTGGGACGATTATAATAAGGTACCACCAAGAGGCAGCCATCAACACCAGTTCTTTCCGCCTCTTTAGTAAATTCTGTACTCTCTGCCGTGCTGTAATTGCCAGTGCCGGCTATAATCGTGCCTTTGTTACCCACTGCCGACCTTATCTCATCAAAGAGTCGTAATTTCTCTTCCTGAGTAAGGGTGGGGCATTCACCAGTGGTACCCGAGACCACAAGCCCATCGCTGCCCGAATTAAGCAGAGCTTTAGCTAGTTTTTTAGCCTGTGTGTAATCAACTTTCCCCCTATCATCAAAGGGAGTAACCATTGCTGTTAGCAAGCGACCGAATTTCTTCATCATCAACCTCCCTGCGATAGAATTAGCTCTTACGCTTAACCCAACCCCGCTGTGCTGCTTCCTCGGCAATCTGAACAGCATTAAGGGCAGCACCTTTACGCAGATTATCAGCCACCACCCACATCACCACCCCCTTAGGATGAGAGGCATCCGCTCGGATGCGCCCCACATAGACATCGTCTGAGCCGGCAGCCAGCCAGGGCATGGGATACAGGCTAACACTAGGGTCATCAAGTACTTTCACACCAGGAGCCTGAGCCAATATGCGCCTGGCGTCTTCAGGAGCAATAGGGTCAGTAAACTCCACATTTACTGCTTCGCTATGCCCAATAAAGACAGGGACTCTGACACAGGTTGCTGAGATATCTATATCATCAGCGTGCATTATCTTACGAGTTTCCTCCACCATCTTCCATTCTTCCTTGGTATAGCCGTTATCCAGGAAAACATCTATCTCTGGCAGCAAATTGAATCCAATCTGATGAGGATAAACATGGGGGACTACATTCTGCCCTTCCAAAACTAACTTAGCCTGAGTAGTCAACTCCTCCATGGCTGCTGCGCCAGTGCCTGACACCGACTGATAAGTGGAGACGACAACCCGTTTAATCGGGTTAACCTTATGCAGCGGATAAAGAGCTACCACCATTTGAATTGTGGAGCAATTTGGGTTAGCAATAATTCCCTCGTGCCGCCTTATGTCCTCAGGGTTCACTTCAGGGACAACTAAAGGAACCTTTGGCTCTATTCTAAAGGCAGCACTGTTATCAACAACTAGAGCTCCAGACTTGGCAGCAAGAGGTGAGAAATAGCGGCTGATTTCAGAACCAGCCGAGAAAAGAGCGATATCAATATTGTGGAAAGAGTCAGGACTGGTTTCCTTGACCTCAATCTCCTGGTGACCTACATAGAGTTTTTTACCTGCTGACCGGTCGGAGGCATAGAGATGGATCGAGGACATAGGGAAATGCCGCTGCTGTAGCACTTTGATGAACTCTTGCCCCACCATTCCGGTGGCACCAACTATAGCTACACTATATGCCTTCATCACTCTACCTCAAATTCAATAGAGTTTCCAACCCATAAACTAATCCTTGCCGTTTTACCACTTCTTTTATAGCCATAATAATGCCTGGTATATAACACTCCCGGCTTATGGTATCGTGCCTTAGACTCAACGTCTGTCCTGGCGCACCGAAGATAACCTCCTGGCTTGCCATAAGGCCGAGTAATCTTACGCTATGAATAGACACCCCGTCAACCTGTCCACCCCTGGTGCCACTAAGAGTTTCCTTCTTAGTGAGCGGATAAACAAAGGCTTTGCCCTTAGACTTCGACATTTCTCTGGCAGTAGCCAGAGCTGTCCCGGATGGAGCATCAGCTTTCTCATGATGATGCAACTCAATGATTTCAGCATGGTCAAAGAACTTGGCTCCAATCTTGGCCAAATGAAGTAAAATCACTGAACCCAAAGCGAAGTTTGGTGCTACTATGACGCCTACTTTATTAGCTTTGGACAGTTCCTCAATTTCTTTAAGGTTGTCGTCTGTAATCCCTGACGTGCCTATAACAACGTTAATACCCTGTTTAAGGACAATGCGTACCGCCGATATAGCGGCTTCAGCAATGGTGAAATCTACCAGCACTTTTGGATGGCAGATTTCGAGAAGCGAACTCAAATCTGAAGAAAGAGGCACCTTTTTTGAATCATCAGGTAAAATAAGCTGCTCCTGAGTCGCTTTTACGTCAACACCACCAACTAACTCAAGTTCTGGGTCTCGACATATCGCAGCCGTGACCTCTCTACCCATCTTGCCTAAGGCTCCATGAACTAGTACTGTTATCGGTTCCATCTCCCACCCATTTACGCCTCACAGAGGCAAAGATTTAGTGTTATTTGGTGTAACGACGGTGTCGGCTGTCCCGGCTACCGCGTTGATGAGTAACAGGCCGGTATTTTGATTGCTTCAGCAAAGGGCGACCAGTTATGGCGGAGTCAACAACTCTAGCTCCACGAACCTGAGACAAATCCGAAAATACTGCCCGACGTGATAAATTCACTCTGCCAAGGTGGTCAATTTCAATAACTTTGACCATAATCTCATCGCCTACCTTCACCACATCTTCAACGCGAGCCACGTGGTAATCAGCCAATTCACTTATATGAACCAGGCCTTCCTTCCCCGGCAAAATCTCCACAAAAGCACCAAAGTTTGTCAAACGAGTTACCTTTCCAGTATAAATGCCTCCAACTTCTACTTCTCGTGTTAGGCTCTCTATCCTTTCAATCGCTCTCTCAGCTGCCTCCTTACTGGGAGAGCCAATAATCACAGTCCCATCATTCTCCACATCTACGGTCGTCTTAGTCTCTTCAATTATGGAACGAATAGTCTTACCTCCAGGCCCAATCACAGCGCCGATTTTGCTCGAGTCAATGGTTATCTTATACATTCTCGGAGCATATGGGCTAAGTTCAGACCGGCTGGCACTGATGGTCTGCTTCAGCTTATCAAGTATCTCGAAATGAGCTTCACGAGCCTGCCTTATAGCTTCAGCCACAATCTCATAGCTAATGCCTTTCAGCTTGATGTCTAACTGGAGAGCTGTAATCCCTTGACTGGTGCCAGCTACCTTAAAGTCCATGTCACCATAGGCATCCTCCATACCCTCGATATCAGTAAGGATGACATAATCATCCTCCCCAGTAACTAGCCCCATAGCTATTCCTGCCACTGGAGCTTTAATGGGCACACCAGCGTCCATCAAAGCTAGACTCGAGCTACAAACACTAGCCATGGAGGTACTGCCATTAGAACTAAGGACCTCCGAAACCAAACGTATAGTATAAGAAAACTCACTTTCGCTAGGTATAACCGGGGCAAGGGCTCTTTCCGCCAAAGCCCCGTGTCCAATTTCCCGTCGGCCTGGCGAGCCCAAACGCTTCACTTCCCCCGTGGAGAAAGGGGGGAAGTTATAGTGATGCATGAAACGCTTTGTCTCTTCCAAACCCAAACCGTCGAGTAATTGCTCTTGGCGCAAAGAACCAAGAGTAGTTATGGTCAAAACCTGAGTTAACCCTCTGGTGAACAGCCCTGAACCATGCGTCCTGGGCAACAGCCCAACCTCGCCACTAATGGGACGTATCTCCTTGGGCTGTCGGCCATCAAGGTGCTGTCTCCTTGCCAGAATACCAACCCTAGCCGCTTTCTTAACCTGGTCATCGATGACAGCAATGATATCGGTTTCAGCAAAGCTCTCTTTAAGCTTCCCAGTAGCTTCTTCCCTGACTAGCCCAATCGCATTCTCACGTTCAGCTCTCTCCGTTTGGCTGATAGCTCGAGCCAGTCTATCTCCGAATTCCGAGGCTACAGCAGTTACTAGCTCGGAGGCCTTCTCAACAGCTTTCACCTCCATCTTAGGTTTGCCACAAGCCTGTTGTAGACCCTCCTGGAACGTTATAATGTCCTGATTCGCTTCATGTCCCAATTTGATTGCTTCCAGCACTATCTCCTCAGGGACTTCTCTGGCTCCTGTTTCTACCATTACTATCGCATCTTTAGTGCTGACAACAACAAGGTCAAGCAGGCTATTGCCCATCTGAGGCAATGTTGGGTTTAGTATCAGGCTACCATCGAGATAACCAATACGCACTGCACCCACGGGACCGCAAAATGGGATAGAAGAAAGGGTTAAAGCCGCTGAAGCCCCGTTGACAGCTAGTATATCTGGGTCATTTTCCTGATCGGTAGAAAGGACGGTGACTACAATTTGAATATCATTATGTAAATTTTTATCAAAAAGTGGGCGCAAACTACGGTCAGTTAACCGTCCAGCTAGAGTCGCCTCTTCACTAGGACGACTCTCCCGTCTAATGAAACTGCCCGGAATCTTACCAACAGCATAGAGTCTTTCCTCATAATCCACCGTCAAATGGACAAAATCGTCACCTTCGCGAGCCTCATCGCTAACACAGACGGTAACCAAAACCACAGTGTCGCCATAGCGAACGGTAACAGCGCTATCAGCTTGTTTGGCTAGCTTACCTGTTTCAACTGTAAGCAACCTACCCCCGATTGTGCATTGATTTGACTGAGACATAAAACCCGCCCCCAATAACTAATAACCTTACTTCCTCAAACCCAACCTGGTAATAAGACTGCGGTAACGTTTGACATCGCTCTTGGAAACATAAGCCAGCAAACGTCTTCGCTGTCCTATCAGCCTTAGAAGTCCACGACGAGTATGATGGTCATGAGGATGCGCCTTCAAATGCTCAGCCAGTTGGTTTATCCTCTGGGTGAGCAATGCTACCTGAACCTCGGCGGAGCCAGTATCACCTTCGTGAGTTTTGAATTCAGAAATGACAGCTCCCTTCTTCTCTTTGTCCAAAATTTATGCTCCTTACAATTATCTATAAGCCAAAATTATATCACAGCTTTAAAATCAATGCACAATTATTTTCAACCTATCCCCCACCCACTTTAAAGTGCGAGGCTTTAGCCTCACTGGAGAAAGGTGACTCTAAAGGGTCACACTACATTGGAAAGTAAATTTTTATAAACAACTTCTCTTTAACAATGCCCTAAACCCTTTAGCAATCAGAGAATTTTTTGTCACCCTGAACGAAGTGAAGGGTCTAGATTCTTCACCGAGTCTACTTTGAGCTGCGTGAGATTCTTCGCTTCGCTCAGAATGACATAAGGCGAAAGTCTCAGAAAGAAGACAGATCGGCATCTGTTAAATGACCCCTTTTAGCAATCGGCACACATGGAGTATAATAAAGACACAATGACCTCTCAAGTCTTTTACCGCAAATGGCGTCCCCAGACTCTATCTGAAGTGGTAGGTCAAGAGCATGTCACCCAAACACTGCGCCACTCCGTAGCCAGTGGACGAGTAGCCCACGCTTATCTTTTCTGTGGTCCACGAGGCACCGGAAAGACCAGCACCGGGCGTATTCTGGCTAAAGCGATAAATTGCCTGAACTCCGAGCAAGGCGAGCCATGCAATAAATGTCAGATGTGCCAAGCATTTAACGAAGGCAGTGCCTTAGACATAATAGAAATAGACGCAGCCAGCAACAGAGGCATTGACGAGATTCGCGACCTGAGAGAAAAGATTAACTATGCCCCAAACCTCACACGCTACAAAGTCTACATTATAGACGAAGTCCACATGATAACTAAGGAGGCTTCCAACGCCTTTCTTAAGACTTTGGAAGAACCGCCTCCGCACGCCATCTTCATCCTAGCAACCACAGAACCACATAAAGTCCTGGCAACTATTTTATCGCGCTGCCAGCGGTTTGATTTCCATCGCCTCTCTCAATCAGCGGTGATTGCCAAACTCAATCATGTCTGTGATAAGGAGGGCATTCAAATCGAGCCTGAAGCTTTAAGACTTATTGCCAAGGTGACCACCGGCAGCCTTCGTGATGCCGAAAATCTATTGGAACAGCTTGTAGCCTATTACGGCCACCAAATCGAGCTTCACCAAGTGCAGACGATGCTGGGCATCAGCGGAGACCTGCGCATTAGAGAGCTATCCAAACATATTGTCAATAAGGACATCACCGCTGGGCTTAAGACCATAAACAGCGTCAGCAACGACGGACTCGACCTTCGACAATTCAATCGCGAATTGATAGATTACCTCCGAGAACTGCTCCTGGTAAAGTCTGGCTCAGAAGAAGTGGTAGACGTTACCAGCGACGATTTAATTGAAATTAAAGAGCTGGCAGCCAGTGCCAGCCTTGACTATCTATTGACAGCAGTTAAGCGCTTCGGTGAGGTAGACCTCCGCCTGGATAACTATTCCCCACTGCCCCTAGAATTAGCTCTCGTTGATTGCATCTTGTCGGCAACCGGTGATAAGCAGCCGGTCAAAGCTAAACAGGTTGAGCCCGAAGAACCAGCCAAGGTGGCTAGCCGCCCTGCAAAATCAACAAAACAAGCTCCAGAGGATAAGGCTCCGGCGCCAACCGGAAGCGTTAAAACTGAAGCAGCACCAGGCAAAATCACAGAGGCTCCGGAAGTGATATCGTCTCCGGAAATCGAGCACCTGCGCAGCCGCTGGAAAGATTTTGTCAATGCCATGCGCGGCGAGGGCTCCAAAGGCAACCTGGATGCCTTCTTGCGAAGCGCCTGTGAACCTCTGGCTATCGAAGACAATACTTTAGTATTGGGCTTTTACCACGATTTTCAGAAAACGTATATCGAAAACCCAAAATATAAGCATCTGGTGGAAAAGAAGCTACGGGAGGTCTTTGGACAATCTTACCAGCTACGCTGTATCCTTACCCCCCGCGACGAGAAGGCTAAACCCAGCCCAAAAACGGAGATACCCTTGGTAAAAGCTGCTAAAGAGAAATACGGGGCCAAGGTCATCGACAAAAAGGTCAAAACGGAGGAGGAATGAATAAATTCGTTTTTCGCCAAGCGCAAGAACTACAGGCTAAACTTGCTAAGGCGCAGCAGGAGTTAGCCGATATGACCACTGAAGTAAGCTCAGGTGGTGGAGCCATCAAGATAGTGATTGATGGCCAGCAGAAAATCCACTCAGTCACCATCTCCCCAGAGGTAATAACCCCTGAAGACTCTGAACTCCTCGAGGATTTGGTTATGACAGCAGTGAATGAAGCTATCCAAAAGTCCCAAGAACTCGCTGCCACTCACCTGAGCAGTCTGACCGGAGGTCTTAAAATCCCCGGCTTATTTTAGGAGGTTAACCTTTGAACACCAGTTCTATGTCCACTGCTGAGCCGATAGCCAGGTTAATCGAAGAACTTAACAAGCTGCCGGGCATTGGACCGAAGAGCGCCCAACGGCTAACCTACTATTTGTTACGAGCACCTACAGAGGAAGCTCAGGCATTAGCTGAAGCTATCAGAGCTGTCAAGGAAAAACTGACCCTATGCTCTATTTGTCTTAACATCACTGATTCTGACCCCTGCACCATCTGCCGTAACGAAGAGCGCGACCACACCAAAATCTGTGTGGTTGAAGAGCCCATAGACATTCTCCCTTTAGAACGCACCAAAAAGTATAAAGGCCTATACCATGTGCTCCATGGTGTCATCGCTCCGACCGATGGAATAGGTCCCGACGACTTAAAAGTCAAAGAGCTGCTGTCACGTCTTAATGATGGTCTGGTGACCGAGGTGATATTGGCAACCAATCCCAATCTAGAAGGGGAAGCCACTGCCATGTACCTACAGCGCCTTATTGCCCCACTAGATATTCGAGTCACCCGGCTGGCTCGCGGTTTGCCCTATGGTGGTGACTTGGAATATGCTGATGATGTTACCCTCAGCCGCGCATTAGAAGGAAGACAAGAAATGTGACCCGCACCCCATGAAAAATTCACCTCGCTCTTTTCTCAGTGGCAAAGAACATGACAGCGTCTCGGGTTTACCAAACAGAAGCCATAATTCTTAAACGAACCAAATTGGGCGAAGCTGATAGAATCCTTACCTTCTACACACCCGAACTGGGTAAACTGAAAGCAGTTGCCAAAGGAACACGCCGTCCACAAAGCAAGTTGGGCGGCCATGTAGAACTTCTAACCCATAGTAGGCTAATGCTGGCCCGAGGCCGCAACCTTGACATCATCACCCAAGCCCAGACCATAAATAATTTTTTGCCCATAAAGGATGACCTGAAGCTTATCTCTCGTGGCCTCTACATTGCAGAGCTCGTTGACTCCTTCACCGGTGAACACATTGAAGACCGTGAGCTCTTCAACTTATTGCTTAAGACCTTGCACCAGTTGTCACAAATGAAGGGTGGCGAGCTAGTCCTGCGATACTTCGAGTTGCATCTCCTCGACCATCTCGGCTATCGTCCTCAGCTACAGCGGTGCACGGAATGCAATTCACCTCTGAAGCCGGAGACCAATTTCTTCAGCTCCAGCCAGGGTGGTGCCCTGTGCTATGAGTGTGGGTACCATGAGCCGATGGCTCGTCCCCTTTCCCTGAACGCCTTAAAGGTGCTGCGTCTGTGGCAGAACTGCGACTACGTCACCGCCATGAGGGTAAGAATCAACCCGGGATTGGCCACAGAGCTGGAACAGTTACTGCGTGAATACATCAGGTACCTACTGGAGAGACAACTGAAATCAACAGCCTGGCTGGATAAACTTAAACGGGAAACCCACCCCATGTAGTCGCAACCTTTAAATGCCTTGGTTAGATTGGAGCATCGGCTCCAATCACGCCTAGAGCAGACGCTCCAGATTATTCCACGGGAAATTTTGATATTGTTTAGGATTTAGAGTTTAGTATTTGGGATTTCTATCCTATGGGCGAGGCTTTTGTCCCCCCGATTTCATCGGGGTGGAAAAGCCTCATACTACATGCCCTCGGTCAGCACACGGTTTATCTCCGTCCTTAGCCGTTTAGCATCAAATGGCTTCATAATTCGAGGCACTCTAGTTTTAGCAAGAAAAGCCATGGTACGTGCCCCCACAACATCACCGGTGACAAAGACCACCCTCTGCAGCAGCGATGGAGCTATTTTTTGAAGATGCTCATACAATTCAATACCGCTCATGCCCGGCATCTTGATATCTAGCAAGATAAGTCTGTACCTCTTGCTTTTAACCATCTCCAAGGCATCTTCGGCATTATCTACGGTTTCCACCTCATGCCCTTCAGTAGTCAGCACTTTGCTTATAAATTCCTGTATCACCGGCTCATCATCCACCACCAGTATCTTAGCATTAGCTACCTTATCATGTTCTTCAATTTCCGGCTCGGGCAATTCCAATTGCTCAGTGACTATAGGCAACTCCACAACGAAAGTAGCCCCTTTGCCCGGCTTGCTTTCGGCATATATCCTGCCATTATGCCCAGTTATTATCCCGTGACAGACACTTAAGCCAAGCCCTGTCCCCTGTCCCACCTCCTTGGTGGTGAAGAAGGGGTCAAATATCCTCTCCAGGTTCTCCTTAGCTATTCCCGAGCCGTCATCTTTAAAGGATATGCGAATGGTGTCATTCATCTGCTCTGTCTTAACTAACAACTTGCCCTTGCCGTGGGCTGATTTCATCTCCGTCTCGGCGTTGATGATTAAATTAAGGAACACTTGCTGGAGTTGACCGGGGTCGGCGATAGTCATGGGCAAATCAGGGTCAAGGCGAGTGGTAACCTTGATATTGCTGTTCTTCAGATGATAGGCTCGCAGGTCAAGGGTGTTGTCCACGATTTCGTTGATATTAACACGCTTTCGCTCTGGTTTGGTCTGGCGAGCAAAAGTAAGCATTCGCTTCACAATACCAGCCACTCGTTGAGCACCTTCGTTTATAACCTCAACATCATGCTTGATATCATCCGATATATCCCTTCTCGCTAGTAACAAATGGGCATACCCGATAACACCGGTCAAGGGATTATTTATCTCGTGAGCGATGCCTGAAGCCATCTCGCCAACAGAGGCCAATCGGCTAGCAAGATGCGCCTTCTGCTCCAGTTGCCTTTTCTCATCTTCTATCCGCTTGCGTTCGGTGACATCGCGGCCAACCCCACGAAATCCGATAATCTCGTCATTTTCGTTTCGTAAGGGAAAAACAGTAGCTTCTGTAAATCCCACCGTCCCATCTTTCCGAACAACCCTATAAAACAAGTTTCTGACCGGTTCGCCTGTCCGGTAGACCTTATTGAATGCCTTATACACAATGTCAACGTCCTCTTCATCTGCATACTCTCGCGCGTTCGTTCCTATCAACTCTTCCCTCAAATATCGAAGGTGGCGAGCCACTGAGTCATTGATAAAAGTGAAATTACCGGCGAGGTCCAACTCAAAATAACCTTCCTCCATCTCCTCCAAAATAGTTCGATATCTCTCCTCCGACTGCCTAAGTGTATCTTCAGCCTTTTTGCGTTCGGTGATGTCAACCCAGGTTGCTAGATAGTAACGAACCACACCGTCCCTTTTCACCGGCACGGAAGTTATCTCCGCCCAGAATGACTCACCATTCATCCTTTTAAACATTTCCTCAATTTTTCTTGCCCCTCCAGCCATAGCTTCCTCGAAGTCCCTTCTGGTTTTATGAATTGTTGCTTCTGTCCACCAGGGATATGGAGCTTGCTTGCCAATCAGTTCCGCAGAAACAAAACCAGTTAGCTGCTCAAACGCTGGATTTACATATCTAATGGAAGTATCGGTATCCAGAACCAATATGGGGCTAGGAGAATTGACCAGCAGGGTGGTACTGAATTCCTTCGAACTCTGCAGTTTCTTATCAATTTGCTTGCGTTCAGTAACGTCTATAACAATTTCGATTGCTTTGTCAATAGTTCCATCCGAATTCGGCAATGGAGCTGAAAGCAGTTGGTAGTTTCTTCCATCGGCACCTGTTAATTCCACCATCTCCACCTTATTGCTCTTTATCGCTTTTATCGCAGGACAGAAGTCACAAGGTTCTTTCAACCCCATATAGGTTTCATAGCACAATTTCCCGGCCAAATCGCCAAAGCGCTGCCTCAAGCTTTCATTCTGAAACACGACCTTGTAGTCAAGCTTCACAATATCAATGCCAATTTCTGCAAATGCTAATCCATTCATGAGAGCTTGCAATTTGTCTCCTTCTGAGTCCATCGCAGCAACCCGCTGGCGCAACTCCGCCAATTCCTGCACAAGTTGCTCTTTTGTCTTACTGGAGTCCTTCATACCTTACCTCCTACAAGTGTACAGGTACTATTGCCCCCATTTTAGGTGCTTTTTCATTTGACTTATTTCTACTACGTTTAATCGCATATGTCAAGTCATCAAAGCATTGCTAGGTAGACAGTTTAGTATTATAATGACTTTTTGGAGCGCAAGGGACAGACTCTCAAACTAAAGATAGAAGGAGCCAAAATGGAATCAAAATACAGGTTTGAGGAAAAGAAAATGGGCAAGGCTACGATTAATGTCTATGCCAGCCGACCGAGAACCATGTATGAGATGTTCAGCAAAACAGTAGCGGGATACCCTACCCGCGAAGCAATTAAGTATGGGGGTATTTGCCTAACTTACTCCGAGCTTAGCAGAAGGGTAGATGCTTTATCTGCCGCTCTTCGGGAAGATTACCATGTGAGTAAAGGAGACAGGGTGACAGTATTCTTGAAAAATGACGATGCTTTCCCTCCAGTGTTCTTGGCTATCTCCAAAATCGGAGCTATATCGGTGGTACTCAATACCCGACTCAAGAAGCCGGAACTGGAATATCAACTGGAACTAACCAAACCGGTGGTAGCTATCGTTGATGGCGAAATATGGGATAAGGGGCTGGATAGTATGATAAAATCCAAAATAGAAAAAGACACTCTAAGCCAGATTTGGAACAAAGATGGTATCTGCCCTCAGGGAGCCTGCAATGAGGACGATGTCCATACTATCCTCTTCACTTCGGGCACAACGGGGAAGCCGAAGGGAGTTAGAATCGTCCACCGAAACTTTATACATAGCGCCATAAGGCTGGAACAGTACATGGAGATGCTGGGACTAATCCGTCCCGAAGGAGGAAAAACGCTAATCGCCGCTCCTCTATTCCATGTGATGGCTCTTCAAGAGCAACTGGTTCCGAGTTTGAGGATGGGCAACACAGCCATCTTGCTTGCTGCACTTAGCATCCAAGCCTTCCTGGAACTTGTTGAGAAGGAGAAGATTGATTTCCTGGTCGGCTCGCCGGCGATATACAGGATATTGTTGAGCTCCGAAGACGTTACAAAATATGACTTAAGCTCCATCAAAGTAGCTGCCTTTGGCGCAGCCCCGATGTCCCCAGACCTGATGGCAGAAATGAAGAAGGCGTTTGTAAATGCCAAGCTCTTCAACGGCTTCGGACTTACAGAGGCGTCGGTATCACTTGTCGCTATCGACAAGGAATGCATGGAAAGGCCCACCTCTATAGGACATCCCAGCCTCGGCTGCGAGGCAAAGATAGTTGATGAGAATATGCGTGAAGTGCCAACAGGAGTTGTTGGTGAAATTACGGTCAAGGGTCCAAATGTAGCCGACGGCTATTACAATGACCCCGAAGGTACCAAGAAAGCATTTAGGGACGGCTGGTTTTTAACCGGTGACCTGGGAAAAGTGGATGAGGATGGATTCTTTTATGTAGTCAGCAGAAAGAAAGACATGATAAACAGAGGCGGGGAGAATGTATATCCAGTTGAAGTCGAAAATGCCATTTCTCTCCATCCAAAAGTCCTTGAGGTCTCTGTCTACGGCGTGCCAGATAAGGTTATGGGAGAAAAAGTGGCTGCATCCATAGTTGTCATCCCCGGGACAACCCTCACACCGGAGGAAATAAAGGAATTCTGCAGCGATAAACTGGCCAAATATAAAATACCAGAATATGTCTTATTTATCACGGCATTGCCCAAGAACCCCGGTGGCAAGGTAATCAAAGAACAGCTAACACAGGAACTATCCCAACAAATCACAGATTAGACCTAGTAGCTGATACCATTTAGGGGCGACTTCCATTGTTAGAGGAGGGAGTATGAAAGCCTTATATTTTGAAAACAAGCTGGGCAATATAGTTGCCCTGAAGATTGCCTCTCGATTTACCAAGAACGCCGCTTTTGCACCGTTTTCCCCTTTCAAATATGCCGAGGTGAAAGAACCGGAGATACCGAATCCACGCTGGCTGAAGGTCAAGAACAGAGCTTGCGGCATCTGCGGCTCAGATATACATTTCATCTTTATGGATATGGATACGAAATGCTTTCCCGCAGCAACCCCAGGGATATCTAGAAAATACCTCGGTCATGAAATGGTCGGGGAGATTATTGAACTGGGAACAGGAGTAGCGGGATTTGCAGTTGGCGACCGTGTGAGCCTTCGAATAGAGTGGCCATCCTGTTTTCAGATGGAAATTAATCCCCCCTGCAGACAATGTGCTGTAGGAAACTACATGCTGTGCGAAAACCTGGGAAGGAAACAATTGCCGACTATGGACACAGGAGGCGGATTTTCTCCTTACATGGTTATGCATATGTCACAACCATACAAGGTACCAAATTCGCTCAGCGATGGCGAAGCTGTTCTCCTCGAACCCACTGCCTGTGTTGTTCACGCGGTAATGAAACAATTACCAAAGCCAGGTGATAAAGTGCTGGTAATAGGTGCCGGCACCATAGGGCTATTAACCGTAGCTGTGGCAAGAGCACTTCAACCCAATGCGGAAATTTATTGCTTGGCAAGATACCCGTTTCAAGCGGAGATGGCAACCAAATTCGGGGCAAGGGATGTGATATTCGACAACGAAAACGCTTATCAGCGGGCAGCAGAGATAACTAACGCCAAGTATTTTGCGGGCTATTTTAAGAACCGTATTTTACTTGGCGGATTCGACATCATCTATGATGCGGTAGGAAGCGACAGGACTATACAGAACGCGCTTCGGTGGGTTAGAGGCAAAGGTACGGTGGTTATTTTGGGCATAAATTTTCAGCCTGGCAGGATAGACTATACCCCCGTGTGG
Source organism: Chloroflexota bacterium (assembly GCA_016865895.1). Classification (GTDB taxonomy): domain Bacteria; phylum Chloroflexota; class Dehalococcoidia; order GIF9; family UBA5629; genus VGNY01. Next base: position 15,110 of record VGNY01000006.1, read on the forward strand.
CATCAGGAGATAAAGGTAACCGGTATAAATTGCCATGCCACCGAATACAACGGGAAGACATCCTTTGACCTGGCCGCCAGGCTACTCGCAGACAAAAAAGTAAACATAGAGGAAATGATTACCCACAGATTCCCGCTGGAGAAATACAGGGAAGCAATAAAGACATTTTTGTCAAAAGGGAAAAATAAGGCAATTAAAATCGTCATTCAGCACTCCTAATGTAGTGCGAGGCTTCAGCCTCGCTGGCATGACCCTGAAGGGGCGAGGCTATGCTTAGTAATTTAATGTTTATAATCATTCTAAAGGAGATATTTTCATGGCTAAAGTAGAAACTGAACGCAAAGGCCGCTCGATTGTAGTAACCATTAATCGTCCGGAGGTGCGCAACTGCGTGGATGGTGAGACGGCACAACTGCTCTTTGAGGCCATCCAGTCATTCCGCAAAGACCAAAGCCTTGATGTCCTTATCCTGACTGGCGGAGGTAACGTTTCTTTCTGCTCAGGAGCAGACCTGAAGAACACTGAAAGCCTCATAGCGCGTCCCGGCGCTGATGAGACCGGTCCCATGGGCGTCAGTCGCATCACAGACCTAGAAAAACCGACTATAGCTGCCATCAATGGATACTGCTTGGCCGGTGGTTTGGAACTAGCCTGCTGGTGCGATTTCCGCATCGCCTCCCGCAACGCCACTTTTGGCGCTCCCGAGCGTCGCTGGGGGATCCCGCTCATAGATGGCGGCACCCAACGCCTGCCCAGAATTGTGGGGCTAGGCAATGCACTTTATCTCATAGAGACGGGCATCGTAATCGACGTCGACCATGCGTTCCACATAGGGCTGGTACAAGAGGTCGTCCCGAAGGGGCAGGCTCTACCGCGGGCTTTGGAGCTGGCTGAAGCTATGTCAAAATACCCCCAGACCTGCCTGTACAACGACCGTCGAGCCACTTATGAAGGCTTATCGCTGCCGCTGCCAGAGGGAATCAGGTTGGAGGCAAAGATTCACCAGAGCAGCTTGGCCGACCCCGAGATAGTCGAAAGGCTTCGCCAGTACACTGCTGGCCAGCGCCCACCTTTCCCCCACCCACCAGCTTACTCTTAGACCCAATCGCACTTCCCAAGGTACCTGACTTATAGCCTGACGGCAGTATAGACAAGCATTTATTAGTTCTGTTTTCCGTAGAGCCGGAGCTAAACAAAACCTCAATTCTTGAATCCGCCTATCTCTTGTTAACAAAAAGGTGAAACATGGTTTTCTTCTAAGACTTCTATGTTGTTGGTGCTTCCATTCTCATTCACAAACTCACACTTTGCCAAATTAAAAGTTAAGGTATCGGATACCTTGACCGTGGAATAAAGTGAAAGTGGCTTGGAGTCTGCGCCTTTATAAGCTATAATTTTGCCGGACATGAAATTTATTGACAAGCTTCTGGTGGCTAGCCGTCGAAATAAGAGTCTGCTGTGTGTTGGGCTTGACCCTGACCCGGAACTAATGCCAAAGGTGAGCCTTCTGGAGTTTAACAAAGCCATTGTTGATGCCACTGCCGACCTAGTATGCGCCTATAAGCCCAATCTGGCCTTCTATGAAGTTTTAGGTATAGATGGGCTGAAAGTTCTGCAGAAGACCATCGAGCATATACCTGGCCATATCCCTGTAATCGGCGACGGCAAACGAGGTGACATCAGCAACACGGCTAAAGCCTATGCCAAGGCCCTTTTTGTCACCTTTGGCTTTGATGCAGCTACTGTCAGTCCTTACCTCGGCTTCGACTCTATTGAGCCCTTTATCGGGTATAAAGATAAAGGGGTCTTTATCCTGTGCCGGACATCTAACCTTGGGGCATTGGATTTCCAGAATTTACTTGATACCCAAGGTATACCACTATATGAAACAGTAGCTCGGAAGGCCAAGGAGTGGAATGTTCATGATAATGTCGGCTTGGTGGTCGGAGCTACATATCCCGACGAGTTAAAAACGATTCGGCAGTTATGTCCTGATATGCCACTCCTAATCCCGGGCATTGGAGCCCAAGGCGGTGATTTAGCCTCGGCGGTTAAATTTGGGGTTGATGCTCGTGCTGAGAAGGCAATTATCGTGGCTGCCCGGCAAATCCTTTATGCCGCTCGGGAAAAGGACTTCGCTGAAGCTGCCAGGCATAGCGCCCGGGAATTGCGGGATAGCATTAATCAGCTGGTTAATCAGGTTGGTCATTAGCCAATATGGAAATAAAACCTGGCGATGTAGTCCGCCTACGAAAGAGACATCCGTGCGGTGGTGATGAATGGCAGGTGGTGAGGTTAAGTGCTGATGTCAGGATAAAATGTCTTAAATGCCAGAGGCAGGTTCTTCTGGAGCGTGGAACCTTCGAATACAGGGTGAAAGCTTTAGTCTCCAAGACTGAATCAGAGACCTGACATTTACTTCTACTTCTGGGTTTTGCTCGAGTGCCCATAATGGCTGTTGGTTGATATTGTTTTTGGTAACTACTGTTGCTATAATGGTGTTCTACTGAGGCAGGTTTTAGATTTCAGGGAGGAAATATTATGCCAGAAATATCAGAAGCAGACAAGCACTATAATTTGTGGGCACTGCTGCATCAGGTCAGCGACATAATATTCAGCGCCAGAGAGACGGAACTCCTGCAACATGGCATTCCGGGTATGCAAGCTGAGGTTCTATTTGTTATTAAGGCTATCGGTAAGGATGTAACACCGGCCCAGATATCACGGTTGATATTCCGCCGGCCTCACTCAGTTTCCGGAATTCTGAACAGGATGGAAAAGGCTGGGCTGGTGAAAAAGACCAAAGACCTACATAGGAAGAATTTAGTAAGGGTCACCATAACGGCGAAGGGTGAGCAGGCCTATAAACAAGCCCTAAAAAGAAAGTCTGTTCAACGGATAATGTCTGCCTTATCTGAAGGCGAGCAGCAAAAATTGAAGTCGCTCTTGGAAACATTGCGGAATAAAGGGCTTAAAGAACTTGGAATGGACTCCAAGAAAGTGCCATTCCCAAAGTTTATGTAGTCGATATATTTAATCGGGTCGTAAGAATGCGGTGCGAGGCTTAAGCCTCGACTAATTTCTAACTTCAAAGCTTCCTTGTAAGCTTTCTACCTCTAGTCTATAATCGTATTCGTACCGTGATTCGTTGCATCTTTCATATTGACCTAGACGCCTTCTTTGTTTCGGTAGAGCAGACACTTGCTCCGGAGCTATGCGGTAAGCCGGTAATAGTTGGTGGCAGACCTGACCACCGCGGAGTAGTGGCTTCAGCTTCCTATGAAGCCCGTATTTTTGGTATTCGGGCTGGTATGTCTTTGGTCCAAGCTTACCGTCTCTGCCCCCAAGCAATTTTTCTCGAAGGTAGTTTCCCCCGCTATCGAGATGCCTCAGCTGGATTCATGACAATACTAGCTGATTTCTCACCTTGTTTAGAGCCGGCAGGGCTGGATGAGGCTTATCTTGATGTCACCGGCTGTGAGTTTTATGGCTCACCCCGTCAACTGGCTTTAAAAATAAAAGAGCGTATTAGAAAAGAACTCAAGTTGGTTGCCTCGGTGGGCATTGCTAATTGTAAGGCGGTGGCTAAAATTGCCTCTGATTTGGGCAAGCCAGATGGTCTGGTTGAAGTGGCTTTGGGGCAAGAAAAGGACTTTCTATCACCCTTGCCTGTAGGTAGCTTGCCTGGCGTTGGTAGAAAAACGGAACAGACATTAAAAGCGATGGGAATTACTACTATTGGCCAACTGGCAGTTTTGCCGCTTGAATTGGTTAGGAATCGACTTGGTGTCATGGGGGCGATGATTCATCACTATGCTAATAGTATAGATGACCGGGAAGTAGAGCCGCCTGGCGAGGCTAAATCTATTAGCCGTGAGACCACTCTTGCCCAGGATACTTTGGACCGCACCTTTCTTCAGGCCATCTTGCGTTATCTCTGTGAACGAGTAGGCGCTGAATTGCGTGACCAGAACAAGCAGGCCAGAAGTATAATCCTGAAATTGAGATATGCCGATTTTGAAACCATTACCCGCCGCATCAGTTCGAAAGAAGCCACAGACACTGATGAAGTTATCTCTGATGGGGCTGTTAAACTGCTTGCTCGGGCTCTGGCAGGTAGACGGAAACCAGTGCGCCTCATTGGTGTCGGAGTGTCAAACCTGGTTGGTTCTGGCAGGCAGCTCCGTCTGTTTGATTCTAAGCCGCAGCGACTGGGGTATCTAGATAAAGCTATCGACCGAATACGTAGAAAATACGGTTTTACCTCGATTCAAACTGGGCGTACATTAGCTCTTAAAGATATATTTGCTAGCCGTGAAGGTGACTACATATTAGAAACACCATCGCTCTCGCGGTAAGCTTGTAATTTGTTAAGGTGCAAGGATATAATTGAATCCAACTTTTTCCATACTATAATTTTTAGAAGAGGAGAGTAAAAAGATGCCTCCATATGCTTTTTTCCGTAAGCAATTTATGCCCCTTGCCGAAGCAAAAATTGGGATTTTAACTCATGCGCTGCACTATGGCACCGCTTGTTTTGAGGGCATTCGCGGCAACTGGAATGATGAACAGGAACAACTGTTTTTGTTCCGGGTCAAAGACCATTATGAGCGTATGCATAAAGGCTGTCGCATCTTAAAAATAAAGCTCCCTCACTCAGTTGATGAACTGTGTCAATTGACTGTGAAGGTGGTGGAGAAGAGCGGCTACCATGAAGATGTCTATATCCGTCCCATGGCATACAAAAGCGCCGAGGCCATTGGAGTTCGTCTACATAATTTAGAAGATGATTTCTTTATCATCGTTGCCACTTTGCCCGCTTATCTCGATATTGATAAAGGGGTCCGCTGCTGTACCTCTTCGTGGCGGCGCGTTGATGATACTATGATTCCAGCCAGGGGCAAGATTACTGGTATCTATGTGAACAGTGCGTTGGCTAAGACTGAAGCCAATGAACTGGGTTTCGATGAGGCTATTTTACTGAACCACGATGGCCATGTCTCTGAGGGAAGCGGCGAGAACATCTTCTTTGTCCTAGAAGGTAAACTGGTAACACCACCAAGCTCTGATAATATCTTGATGGGCGTTACTAGAGACACGGTAATGCAGCTAGCTCGAAACGAGCTAGGCATAGAGACTGTAGAAATGTCAGTAGATCGCACTGAGCTTTATCTCGCCGATGAGGTATTTTTTACCGGCACTGCTGCTCATATCACTCCCATACTTGAAATTGACCACCGCCCAATAGGCAACGGGGACATAGGGAAAGTGACCAAAGAGTTACAGCGCCTCTATTTTGAGGTGATAAAAGGTAAAAATTCCAAATATCTCCACTGGTGCACCCCGGCATATTCTAAACTGGCGAAGACAAGACACGGTTAGCCTTGAAGACAAGCCAAGAATATTCAAGGGATTTTGGCTTGTTAGTCAACTGTTTTCCTGGCCTTTTATTCAACTTGCATTGCTCAATGGCCAAGAAAGCTAACGGAGTTCTATTTGCAGTGTCTTGAGTAAGTAGAGTAGACGGCAGCTCTCTTCCAGAGTTGTAGTATAGTAGTAAGCCTCTTCGAGCAATTGGCCAGCAGCGAAGCTTCCGTGACAGCGTACTAATACAATTTTGTGTACTGTAAGTGCCTCAGCTATCTCGTCGGCAAGTTCTCCTGGCTTGACATTCGTTCCCCACCCCAGAACAGGCACTTTTGACAATAATAGCTTGCCTTCGACATCACAAGGTACGATTTCTTGTTCGGAAAAAGATAAGGCAACTGCGCAAGCGGGATGAGCATGTACTATGGCGGAAGCCGCCGTCTGTTTATAAATGGCGCGATGAACTGCCAGTTCTGTTGAAGCTAGAGGTGTAGACCTGTCGTTTCTATTGATGCCGGTTTCTATCAGGTCTTGTTCTGCGAGGCAGCCAAGCATGCTGCCTCGATGTGTGATGCATAATCGTTCTCCCAGTCTAATGCTGAGATTGCCGCTGTGAGAGGATACCAACCCTCGGGCACAGAGGTCACGTCCGACAGCCTGAAACTGAGAAACCAGCATCTGTCTCCTTAAACTAATACACTAATTTTATGCTGAAAGTCAAATCGGAAAAGATTCCATTAGGCTAGTTGGCGAATTACGGTTATAACCTTACCTTGAATTTCCACATTTTCCGAACTGGTATAAATAGGTTGCATCTGAGTATTTGCCGGTTCCAGGCGAATGCGGTCATTTTCCCGGAACATCCTCTTAAGGGTAACTTCTTTTTCTGCTTTGAGCCAGGCAGCTACCATATCGCCATTTTCAGCATTGCTCACGTATTCCATCAAAACAATATCGCCGTCCTTTATCAGGGCATCAATCATTGAATCCCCTTTTACTCTAAGGCCATAAACTCCATGTTTACCTCGTATTAACTCCGCAGTAATCTCCAATTCCTCGGAAGCAACTGTGTCCCAGGTCTCCGAATAGGGAACTGGAATAGGTTCGCCCGCAGCTATTTCGCCTATTATCGGCACAGAGACAATATGTTGGTGGCTTCGCTGGTTCATCAGAAGTTCAATGCCACGTGATATATCACCATGGCGACGAATATAGCCTGCCGCTTCCAGTTTAGCCAGGTTATAAGCGACTACCGAGGTGGAGCTTATTTTGCAGCCGCTGACGATGTCTCTGATCGTAGGTGGATAACCTCTGGAACTAAGAAACCTCTGAATAAACTTAAGGATGCGGTTTTGTTTTGGTGATAACACGTTGTGAGTCATGGTAAATGTTGGAGACACTTGATACCCTTAGGCCGCGCCAGTATCGGTTGTTTCCTTTTCAGCAATGCTGGCAAGTTTGGCTTGATTAAACTTTTTCATTAAGCGTGACTTACTCCTGGCAGCTGTATTGGGGTGAATGGCTCCTTTTTTGGCAGCTTTGTCGAGGGCACTTATGGCAGCTACCACGGCCACATGCGCCGACTCAAGACCTCTGTTGGAAATGAGCTTCTCTGCCCGTGTCACATAAGTCTTGGTAGCACTTTTGACCGACTTATTTCGTTGCTGCTTTCTTTCTGCCGCTCGTGCTGCTTTTTCTGCTGATGTACTTTTGGGCAATCTTGCCTCCTCCTTTCTCAAGAACTAAGACTGACTTTGGCTTGGCTGCTTCTTGTGGCGCTTATGACACCACGCACACTCTGGATTTTGGATAGCAACTGCGTTAATTGGGGTATGTTCATGATTTCAACGGTAGCAAATACCGTTGTAACTTCATTCTGGTATGCAGTGCTCATGCTGGCTATATTTACTTTGGCTTCAGCGATAATGGTGGTGATGTCTCGAAGCAAGCCTACTCTGTCCCAGGCATGTATCTCAATATCGACAGGGTAAACATCTTGTATCTCCCCCCAACTTACCTCAATAAGCCGCCTCTTATCTTCCACGTTCATAGCATTGATGCAATCCTTGCGATGTACTGTAATCCCTTGGCTGCGAGTAATGTAACCGATAATGTGGTCACCTGGCAAAGGATGGCAGCAACTGGCTAGATGTGTAAGTAAATCACCAACACCTAGAACTTGAATTCCTGCTGATGTTGTCTTTTTGGCTCTTAGCGTTTTGGCTACGATTGGAGTTTCTTCTGGCTCTATGGCTAACTTTACTGCCAATTGATGAGGAGTAATACCTCCGTAGCCTATAGCTGCCAAGAAATCATCAGGGCTTTCGCAGTTGAACAGGTGTGCCGTTTCCTCGATATTACTTAGAGTTATGCCCAGACGCTTGAGTTCTCTGTCTAGAATCTGTCTACCACGTTCTATATTCTGTGTTCGCTCTTGTTTCTTAAACCACTGCCGAATTTTTTCTCGAGCATGAGAAGTCTTAACAAAGCCCAAGTCAGGATTGAGCCAGTCAAGGCTCGGTCCCTTACCGGCTTTCGCTGTCATGACCTCCACGATGTCGCTGTTCTTGAGTTCATAGTTTAATGGCACAAGTCTGCCGTTGACTTTGGCGCCTATGCAACGATGTCCCAACTCAGTATGGATGCGATAAGCGAAATCCAGAGGCGTGGCACCTTTAGGCAGAGCTTTTATTTCACCCGTGGGCGTGTAGACGAAGACCTGGTCAATAAAAACCTCTGTTTTCAATGATTCGAGGAATTCCTCACTGCCGAGCTCGCTTTGCCATTCAATGAGCTGGCGTAGCCAGGCTATCTTGTCCTCAAAGTGCGTATCCTGGCTGGTGCCCTCCTTGTAGCGCCAGTGGGAAGCTACTCCCAAATCGGCGGTTCGGTGCATATCATATGTTCGGATTTGTATTTCTAATGGGGTTGTGCCCTGGCATAGAACGGTGGTGTGTAATGATTGATATCCGTTATCTTTAGGGTTAGCGATAAAGTCGTTAAACTCTTCGGGAAGAGGATGCCACAGGTTATGGATAACACCCAGCACTTTATAACAATCTGGGATAGTGTCTACCAGTACCCGAATAGCGAACAGGTCGTGGATGTCGTCAAAATCCTTGCCTTGAGCTGCATATCGATTCATTTTGTTGTAAATGCTGTAGATGTGCTTTGGCCTACCTGCGATTTCAGCCTTTATCTCAGCCTTATCCAACTCTTGCCTTAACACTTGGGTAACCTTAGCCATAAAGGCCTCGCGTTGTGTTCGTCGAGTGGCTATCAGGCGAGCTACCTTATGATATTGTCGTGGTTCCAGATAACGAAAAGCCAAATCCTCCAGTTGCCATTTCAATTGCCAGATACCCAAGCGATGGGCCAAGGGGGCATATATTTCCAATGTCTCTTGGGCGATGCTACGCCGTTTCTCAGATGACAGAGCTCCTAAAGTGTGCATATTGTGTAGCCTGTCGGCTAGCTTTATGAATACCACCCTCAAATCCTCAGCTATGGCGATCAGCATCTTTCGTAGGTTCTGAGCCTGGGATTCCCGTTTGTTGGCTTCACCTCTCCGCCAGGATAATTTGCTCAATTTTGTGGTGCCGTCAACAAGCCTGCTTACTTCAGGGCCAAATTTAGCCTCAATCTCGGTTAAAGGCACTCCGCAATCTTCAGTTACATCGTGGAGTAAAGCTGCGGCTAAGGTAGCAGCATCCAACTGAAGACCAGCCAGCATCACAGCTGTCTGTAATGGATGGTCTAGATAAGGATCGCCAGACTTCCGCACCTGCCCTTGATGTGCAGTTAAGGCAAAGTCATACGCTGCTTTAACTAAAGCCACTTTCTTTGGAGGCAGATATTCCTTTGCTTTTTTTATGAGGGAATCAGAATCCATTCCAGCCCCGCTTCGCTAGTATGATAATGCAAACAAAGTAGCAGATGCAAATGCCAGTTTCTGGACCAGCGTGGACAGTTCCCGAATTCGTGTTTGAGAAGAGAAGCCTCATTCTGACACTGCAAAGTTGTTGATTCAAACCAACAACGACTTGCAGTTCAAAGTATCTTAAAATTGAGTATGGTCACTTCATATTAACAAGACGTTGCCACAATATCCTGCAAAGATCCGTCATGGTTAATTTATTAAGTAAAATAAATAAACACAGAATATAGTTAATGGCGATATTAGTAATACTCAGAACTGTTGATATATTACTTGACAAAACTGTTAGATATGTTATAATAGTTATGAGAATGCTGGTTGTGAGATAGGTGGCGAATTCTGTGTCAGATGAGAAACAGGTAAAGAATAGAAAGGGTCGCCGAGGTGGCAGCAACTATACTATGGCTAATGCGGTTAAGCTTACAGGTGTTGAAGCTCACCGTATTCGGAGGTATGAAGAAGGTGGTTTGCTGACCCCCGAAAGAACAGGAGGGCATCAGCGACTTTTTTCAGATGACGATATCGAACTGATAATAGAGATTGCCAAACTTGAGGATGTGGGTATCAATGTCGAGGGAATAAAGGCGATTCTGGCTATGAGAAAAGGAGAACGAAAGTAATTAAAGGATATACAGAGAAAAGGTGGCTTTTGTGAGGCTCGAGCTGTCTAATGCTGGGTTTTATAAAGGTTACTTAAAATTAAGTGGACTGCTGCGGGCTCACGTTATGACTGAGTCCGCAATTGTTTCATAAAAAGAAAATTGCGTTAAGGGAGGTGGTGTTATGTCCTGATAGTCATATTGAGATTGATTTGCCGATGGTCGACATTACCAAGAGAAAAAAAGAGTAGCAGAACAAAAGTCAGTGTGAATACAGGCCAGAAGACGATAGCAACTTCAAAGAAACAAAACTGATTGCGGCCAAGCATTGAATACGGCTGTGCCTGTGGCGAAAGATTATGCTGTCATACGTAATTGGTTGAAAATCGTTATTAAAAATGGAGGTGTTTTAAATTATGAAAAAACCTTGGGGCATGATTAGTTATATCCTGTTTTTCATAGGTCTAGCCCTTGCTGTCATCTGTGGGTTGGTGTTTCCCGGTAACGCCATGGTCGCCTGGGTATTAGTAGTTATTGGGCTTATAATCGGCTTAATGCATCTATGGTCCAAAGACATTAATAAACTACTCCTGGCTACCATAGCTTTACTGGCGATGACAGCTGCTTTCGCGCCTATTACACTGCTAGGGATAGGTAAAATGATTGGCTCTGTCTTAGTAAACTTCGCCGCGTTAATGGCACCAGTGGCACTTATCGCTGCAGTAAAGGCGCTTATAGAAGTAGGAATGCAAAAGGAATAAAGGCAGACAGTCGTCAAACATTAGGCCAAATGATTAATGTGCCGCAGGCTTCAGCCTTCTGTTTCTGATATTCAGCCTAAGAGGTTTTGCTGGGGGCACGATAAAGACCATTTGTCTATATCGTGCGATGGGAGAGACAAGAAATAGGGTAGGTATTCGAATACCTACCCTATTTAGTTATTGCCAAGGCTCGGTCTGCTAGAAATGGAACAATGTCAAAATTGATCGTGAGATTAGCTAATGACATTACCTGAATGGGAGGTAGAGACTTGACAAGCTCTCCCGGCCCATTGTATACTTTGTTGACCATATTAATCAACAATCTGAGGTGCGATAATGAAGCTTTCTACTAGAGGGCGATATGGAACCAGAGTACTTTTGGATTTAGCTCTCCGCTGGGGAGAGGGACCGGTTCAATTAAAGGATATAGCTCGAAACCAGCAGGTTTCGGTTATGTATCTGGAGCACTTGATAAGACCCCTCTTGGCTGCGGGGATAGTAAAGAGCATGCGTGGTGCCCGGGGTGGCATCTGGTTGGTCAAGCCTCCTCAGGAAATAAGACTTAGTGAGGTGATTGGGCTACTGGAAGGTTCTACTGACCCCGTTGGTTGTCTTGATGACCCTGGTATTTGTTCTCGCACTGACTCTTGTGTGACTCGAGATATTTGGGCTGAACTGAAAAAGGCGATGGATGGGGTTTTGGAGTCTACAACATTGCAGGACTTGGTAGAGCGCCAAAAAAGAAAGGAGCCCCCTGATGAGAAAATGTACTACATTTAAGCTGCGGATGATGGCCTGAACAAGGCGTGTAAGTAAGAAAGAGGATGGCTTCTATGACTGACAGGTATGCAAGACAAACGCTTTTCACTGATATAGGCAAAGAAGGGCAGAAGAGATTGGGCGATAGTTGCGTGATGTTCATCGGCTGTGGGGCAGTAGGTACAGTTGTTGCCACTTCTCTAGTTCGTGCTGGTGTGGGCAAGGTGAAGATTATAGATAGAGATTTTATAGAGTACCACAATTTGCAGAACCACGTCCTTTTTGATGAAGACGACATAAATAACCAATTGCCAAAGGCTGTGGCTGCAAAGCGGCATTTGAAGAAGGTGAATTCGTCAGTGGAAGTCGAGGGAATAGTCGCCAATGTAAACTACACTAATATTGAAAGTTTCGTCAGCGGTGCGAACTTGATTCTCGACGGGGTAGATAACATTGAAACCCGTTTTCTCATTAACGATGTCTCGCTAAAACATAAAATTCCGTGGATTTACGGGGAAGCTGTTGCTTCACGGGGAATGACTTTTGACATAATTCCCGGTGAAACTCCGTGCTTCCAATGCATCTTTGCCAGCCCGTTCAGCCATGGGACGGTTTACACTGCCGACACTGTTGGTGTGATTAGCCCTGCTTCGCTTGTCGTTGGCTCACTTGAGTCCGTGGAGGCCTTGAAGGTACTGGTTGGCGCCAGAGAGATTAATCGAGACCACATAGTTGTTGATGTTTGGAAAGGGACCTTTCATCGCTTAAAAATCAGCCCTCGCAGTGGTTGCCCCGCCTGCCAAGGTAAATACGAATTCTTGGAGGGCAAGTTTGGTATGAAGGTCACTTCGCTTTGTGGCCAGAATGCCGTTCAGGTTATAAATCCTAAAATGGAAAGCATCTCCTTGGAAAATTTGGCAGCACGTCTAAACTCGATAGGGCAGGTTTTCTACAACGAGTTTATGTTGCGATTTGCCGGTGATTCTCATGAGATGGTTGTTTTCCCCGACGGTCGCGCGATTGTTAAGAACACCAATGATGAGTCGTTAGCTCTAGGGCTTTATAACAAATATATTGGAGGCTAAAGGGTAAAAGCTATGATATACCTGGATAATGCGGCTACTTCCTGGCCTAAGCCAGAAAGCGTTTATCTGGCCATGGACGAGTTCTTGAGAAAGAATGCTGGCAGTCCGGGTCGTGGTAGTCACAGCATGTCTCTAGCGGCTGCGGAGATGGTTGAAGAAACGAGGATGCTTATTGCCCGCTTCATAAATGCCCCAGAGAAGGAGCGGATTATATTTACGCTCAATTGCACAGACGCCCTAAACCTGGGGCTTAAGGGGCTGATTAGACCAGGAGACCACGTTATCACTAGCTGTATCGAACATAATTCCGTAGTTCGTCCTCTGAGAAAACTTGAGCGGCAAGGGGTCAAGGTTGTCAGAATACCAACTTCGGTTGAGACAGGTGTCGTGTCGCCCAGGGATATCGAGGGAGCGATAACTGGAGAGACCAAGCTGATAGTGGTTATCCATGCCTCTAATGTAACCGGTGTTATCCAACCTATTGAGGAATATGGAATGGTTGCTAGGCAGCATAACCTAATCTTAATGGTGGACGCGGCTCAATCGGCTGGCAAGTATCCTATTGATGTCCAGGCGAGTAACATCGATTTGCTTGCCTTCGCCGGGCACAAGGGGTTATTTGGCCCTCCAGGTACCGGAGGGCTTTATGTGGGCAGCCGTGTTGACCTGGATTCGCTGCGCGAGGGTGGCACTGGCGTATTTTCTGAGCAAGAAGAACAGCCAACTGTCCTACCGTATAGATATGAAAGCGGTACCCTAAATAGCGTTGGCATCAGCGGGCTCGGTGCTGGGCTGAAATATATCTTCAGTGAAGGTTTAGAGAAAATTAGCGCCCATGAGCAATACTTGACAGGTAGACTGTTCGAAGGGTTATCCAACATACCCGGCTTAACTCTTTACCGGACCAAAGACGGGTCTAATCAGGCGTCAGTTATCTCGTTCAATATCGAGGGATACGAGCCAGCGGAGGTAGGTATCATTCTTGACCAGGCTTTTGATATCAAAGTGAGAGCGGGGCTTCATTGCTCCCCGTCGGCTCATAAGACACTAGGTACTTATCCACTGGGCACCGTACGCCTAAGCCCAGGGTACTTCAATACTGATGATGAGATTTCCTTTACACTTCAAGCTTTAGAAAAGATTGCAAGAGCAAAGATTCCATGAAAGTTTGCCGGAAACTAAAAAGCAAAGGAGATAGGAACATGATACGCATAAGTCAATATTTAGCGGTGATGGTGCTGGTTCTGGCAGCGGTATCCGTTGCCCTGGGTGCGACATTCATTTATCAGGGAATTGAAAAGGAAACATGGGTGCGAGAGGCGATGCGTGTGGAGAAGATAACTTTAGGCCTCCCTGAAAATGCAGTAGAAGCTGGTGAGGTGATTGATTCTCCAGAGGAAGCACAAGCTATTGCCGATATGATAAGAGAGCACCGCCGGGCGATAGCTCCTAGTTATCAAGAATTGCTGGGCGAGGACCGCTTTGACCCAACGAACCCTAAACAATTGACCTATGCACAGGCTTTGAACATGGAGAACTATTTGTATCTTGCCGTTCTGGGTTTTGGTGTTACCACCGTAGTTATCGCTGTTGGTGCCTTTATGGTCATCGTGGGGATTAGCCTTGGTGCTGTTGGGGTAACACTACTTAAGCTAACAAGAAGAATATCCCAACGCCGGTTTTCATAAAAACTTCAAATGATTTTCACGATATCTTCACAAATGCCTGTTATCATTCGGTCAATACCCCACTGAATAATGGGATAGCTCGGGCAGCAAATAAATATAGTTAAGGAGGTTAATGTGTTAGCGAGTCGAAAAAGTCCGATACTGGCTTTGGTTTTTGTATTGGTGTTAAGTCTGGTGCTGGTTTTGGTGGGTTGCAGTGAATCAAAAGCCGCTGTTGGTACTTCAGCAGAGAATAAGAGTGTCACACTGGATGATACTTCTGCTGAGCAGGGGTCGAATTTATCTCAAATTGAGACATCCCAGCCACCAAAACAGGAGGAAAGCACCAACATAGTGAGGATAAGCGATATATTGACCAACCCCGACGTTTATAAGGGTCAAGCGGTTGTGGTGAAGGGGAAAATTATTTCTGAGTGTCCCGCCGGTTGCTGGTTCACCTTGAACGACGGCACAGGAACTATATATGTTGACCTGAATCCGAGTAACTTGGTGATACCACAAAAAAGAGGAGCTACTGCAACAGTGTACGGAGAAGTAATCCGTGCCAGTGGCCATACATATATTATTGGCAAGAAGGTCGAATTTTAGGGGGTATTATTATGAACTTTGTCACTCTGGCGATAAAGAATCTGTTACGGCGACGTGGCAGGACAATCTTGACCGTACTCGGTGTGGCTATTGCCATCGCTGTGCTGTTCAGCCTTTTGTCTTTTAATTCTGGTTACGAGAAACAATTAAGCGGTGAGCTTGACAGCCTGGGCATCCACATCCTGGCAGTGCCCAAGGGGTGCCCATACGAAGCCGCTTCGCTTATTATCCACGGTGGCGTTATACCGAAATATCTGTCGAATTCAGACGTTGAGGAGGCGAAGAAGATCGCTGGAATTGAAATTGCCACTCCCATGCTCCTTCACCAGTTTTACAAGGATGAGAAACCACATATTGTCTATGGCATCAATGTAGATGACATGCTCCG
This sequence comes from Chloroflexota bacterium, assembly GCA_016865895.1. GTDB lineage: Bacteria > Chloroflexota > Dehalococcoidia > GIF9 > UBA5629 > VGNY01. The sequence continues at coordinate 30,282 of VGNY01000006.1, forward strand.
CCTTAAGTCATGGTGGAAGGTAGAGGGCAGGTATTTCTCTCAGGTTGAAGACAATGTGATGGTCGTTGGCAGAAGCCTGGCAGATAAAGAAAAATTAGATGTAGGTGATGTGGTGCCCTTCGGACCAGATAAAATACCATTTACTATTGTTGGCATCTTGGAAAGGACAGGCACACAGGATGATGAGTTCCACTTCTTGCCTCTTCAGGTCGCACAAAGGGTCTTTGACAAACCTGACCAAGTGACAACAATAGCTATCAGGGTGAGCGATATTTCCAGGATATCTGAGATTTCCAGCCAACTAGAGGAGATTCCTGACATCCAGGTTGTGACGATGACCCAGGTGATGGGCACCATTATGAATTTGGTAGGTTCGGCACGAACGCTCCTGATGTCAGTCATCGCTGTAGCTATCATTATAAGTGCCGTAGGCATAATGAATACGCTGCTCATGTCTGTTAACGAAAGGACGAGGGAATTCGGGATGATGAAAGCCATAGGAGCTTCTGGGACGGATATTGGCAAGCTGATACTTATTGAAACGCTGTTCATTACCATCATTGGCGGAATAATTGGTCTACTGCTCTCAACGTTGGGCTCCACTTTAATAGAGGGTTTTGTCAAGGGAATAATCCCTTATTCGCCGGCTGGCAAACTCATGGCGCCTGAGCCAGGGTTAATTGGCCTGTGTTTATTGTTCTCTGTAATTATCGGATTTGTCTGCGGGATATACCCGGCAGTTAAGTCATCTCGTCTAACGCCGATGGAAGCTATACGGAGTAATCTGGAATGAAAGAAGAAATTATTTTAGCAAAAGGGTTAACTAAGATATATCATCGCGGTAGCGAGGAAATACACGCTCTTAAGGAGGTCAGTTTTGCTGTCGCAAAGGGTGAATTTGTGGCTATTGTAGGCCCTTCTGGTTCAGGAAAGACAACATTATTGAATCTTCTAGGCTGTCTTGATACGCCATCGCAGGGCAGCTTAAGGTTGGATGGTACGGAAGTCAGTGGTCTTAAAGAGAAAGATTTAGTTAAGTTGCGCCGCAAAAACATAGGTTTTGTTTTTCAGCAGTTCTATCTCTTGCCCACTCTGACAGTGCGTGAGAACATTGAATTGCCGCTCCTTTTCAACAAGAGAAATAGTTATCAGAGTAAAATCGACGAAGTTATCGAACTTGTAGGATTGAGTGCCAGAGCTGGCCATTTGCCCAGTCAACTCAGCGGTGGTGAGATGCAACGAGTAGCTATCGGCAGGGCCCTTGTCAACGAGCCGAAAATTATCCTGGCAGATGAGCCCACCGGGAACCTGGATTCAGCCACTTCTCTTAAAATTTTCGACCTTTTTCAGAATCTGAATAGTCAAGGGCTTACTTTGATTATTGTCACTCATAATGTGGAAATAGCGAAATTGGCTCATAGGGTAATCCATTTGAGAGACGGTGAGATAGCTCAAGAAGCTTCGAGCGTGGGGTTATCGAGAAAAATCAGGAGGTAAATAAATGGAAAGGATAGCCAAGGACATTACTGAACTTATTGGCAACACTCCTCTGGTCAGATTAAACAAGATAACGGAAGGTGCCAAGGCGGAGGTCATAGCCAAGCTTGAATCTTTTAATCCTTGCAGTAGCGTGAAAGATAGAATTGGTATGTCCATGATTCAAGCGGCCGAAGAGGCAGGTTTAATAAAAAAAGACACAGTAATCGTTGAACCTACCAGTGGTAATACCGGGATTGCTCTAGCGTTTGTATGCGCTTCCCGTGGCTATCGTTTGATACTTACCATGCCTGATACCATGTCAGTTGAGCGCAGACAGCTTTTGGCTGTTTTTGGTGCTGAGTTGGTACTTACTCCTGGTGCTGAAGGTATGCCTGGTGCTGTCAGAAAAGCCGAGCAGATAGTAGCGGAAAACCCCAATTACTTTATGCCTCAGCAATTCAAGAATCTGGCTAATCCTAAAATTCATCGTGAGACTACTGCCGAGGAGATTTGGAGGGATACCAACGGCAGAGTGGACATACTAATCGCTGGCGTTGGCACTGGAGGAACAATCACAGGTGTAGCCGAAGCGATAAAGAAAAGAAAGCCTGAGTTTAAAGCCATTGCTGTTGAGCCTGTTGCTTCTCCTGTCCTTTCCGGTGGAAAGCCAGGGCCACATAAGATTCAAGGTATCGGTGCTGGTTTTATCCCTGAGGTTATGAGGCTGGACTTGGTTGATGAGGTTATCAAAGTTGCCCATGAGGATGCTGGCCTTATATCACGAAGGTTGGCTAAGGAGGAGGGGATATTGGTGGGTATTTCGGCAGGTGCGGCAGCCTGGGCAGCGCTGGAAGTTGCTCGCAGGCAGGAGAATCAAGGCAAGCTAATAGTGGTTATTTTACCTGATACCGGTGAACGATACTTGAGCACCTGGCTCTTTCAGGAGCAACTTCCTCCGACACCTGGCATTTAAAAAGGAGTGGCTGCCTTGTTTAATACTTTGAGAGAAGACATCAAAACTGTCAGAGCCAAGGACCCGGCAGCGCGAAGCTTGCTAGAGGTGGTCTTCTGTTACCCAGGGCTACATGCGTTATGGTTTCATCGCCTGGCTCATTTCCTATGGCAACACAGGTTTCGCTTTTTGGCGCGTTTTATCTCCCATATCGGCCGTTTCCTGACCGGAATCGAAATCCATCCCGGGGCTAAAATCGGCAGACGCTTTTTCATCGACCACGGGGCAGGAGTGGTCATTGGAGAGACAGCTGAAATCGGAGATGATGTACTTATGTATCAGGGGACAGTTCTGGGAGGGACGAGCTTAAAGAAAGAGAAACGCCATCCTACTGTGGGCAGCCATGTGGTAATCGGTACTGGGGCGGTTGCCTTGGGTGCTATCAGCATAGGTGATGGGGCTAGAGTCGGCGCAGGTTCGGTAGTGATTAAGTCGGTTCCGCCGGGGGCTACAGTAGTAGGGATACCCGGGAGAGTGGTCGAAGATGGGCAAAGTCCACTTATGGAATTGGAGCATGGTAAGTTGCCTGACCCTGTGGCAGAAGCTATCAGGCTGGTATTGCAGAGACAGAATAAGTTGGAAGAACGCCTGAGGCGGTTAGAGAATTCCAGCAGTGTATTGACTGAGGATGAGTTGAGTATGATAAGCGGGAAAATAGTCAGGTATTTCAGTGAAGGAGAAGGGATATGAGATTTGAAACGCTAGCTATCCATGCCGGTGAGAGACCAGATAAGACATTTGGTGCCATATCAGTACCTATATACCAGACATCGAATTTTGCCTTTGAGGATGTGGGTAAAACACGGGGTTATGATTATTCTCGCACAGCAAATCCAACAAGGAAGGTGCTGGAAGATACTATTGCTCGGCTTGAGGAAGGTAAAGCCGGCTTCGCTTTTGCTACCGGCATGGCTGCAGAGGCAACAGTGATACATCTTTTGAAAGCCGGTGACCACGTGATTTCGGGTGATGATGTCTATGGCGGGACCTACAGGCTGTTTCAAAATGTGATGTGTGACTTCGGGCTGGAGTTTACCTTCTTGAGAATGAATAGCAGAGAAGCTATCAAGCGGGCGATAAAGCCCAACACTAAAATGCTCTGGATTGAAACACCTTCCAATCCGCTGCTGAACATCGTTGATATAGAGATGGTAACAGAAGTAGCTAAGAAGCGTGGAATATTAACAGTAATAGATAATACCTTTGCCACGCCATATTTTCTGAAACCCATTAAGTACGGCATTGACTTAGTTGTCCATTCCACGACTAAGTATCTTAACGGACATTGCGATGTTGTCGGTGGTGCGGTGGTAACTTCGACTGATGAGTTAACCCAGAGAGTTCAATTTCTTCTCAATGCAATGGGGACATGTGCATCACCCTTTGACTGCTGGCTGGTGCTCAGAGGAATTGAGACCTTACCAGTGAGAATGAAGCAGCATGAGGAGAACGCTATGGCTATAGCCAATTACCTTAAGAAACATTCTAAAGTAAAGAAAGTGTTCTATCCTGGACTTGATACCCACCCGGGACACGACATCGCCAAAAAACAAATGAAGGGGTTTGGTGGGGTGGTGTCTTTTGAGATAAAAGGTAGCATCGAGAATGCTAACACCTTTCTAAGAAGGCTCGCGGTCTTTTCACTGGCAGAATCGCTTGGGGGTGTTGCTTCCCTTGCTGAGCATCCAGCTACCATGAGCCATGCCTCGATGCCACAGGATTATAGGGCAAAAATAGGAATTACTGATGAGCTAATTAGGTTATCGGTAGGTCTGGAAAATATTGATGATTTGATTGCCGATTTGGAGAAGGCACTGAAACACTGTTGAGGAATCAGGATATGCCGTTTGCTACAAGTTTGCGTTGTCGAAAATGCGGGCAGGAATACTCGCTGCAGTCCATAAAAGTGTGTGATTTCTGTCTCAGTCCGGTGGAGGTCAATTATGACTACAAGGCTATGGCCAAGGTGGTCAGTCGTGAGAGGGTCGCTGATGGACCATTCACGATGTGGCGATATCGGGATATGCTTCCAATCCAAGGCGAAGAGGTAGATATTGGCACTGGCTTTACACCTCTACTCAAAGCAGATAACCTGGGACGTGAATTAGGATTGGACCGACTCTATATCAAGAACGACTGTCTGAATCCCACCTATTCGTTCAAGGATAGGGCTGTTTCAGTTGCAGTGACCAAGGCGCGCGAATTAGGGTTTGACACTATTGCCTGCGCTTCTACTGGTAATCTCGCTGCTAGCGTTGCTGCTCATGCTTCGAAGGCAAAAGTGGACGCCTATGTCTTTGTTCCCGCCAGTGTGGAACCGGGTAAGCTAGTTGGAGTAGCAATCTATAACCCCAAATTAGTGACCGTTGACGGCAGCTATGACGACGTCAATAAGCTATGTGCTGAAATAGCACAAAAATATCATTGGGGGTTCATCAACATTAACCTCAGACCTTATTACGCAGAGGGGAGCAAGACTCTGGGATTTGAGGTGGCTGAGCAACTGGAATGGCAGTCACCAGATTGCGTGGTTGCTCCTGCTGCCTCGGGGCTCCTTTTTACCCGAATTTGGAAGGGGCTGCAGGAGTTATCTATGCTTAAGTTGATTGGACCAGTCAATACTCATATGTACGTAACACAGGCTGCTGGCAGTTCACCTATAGTACATGCTTTTGAGGCAGGTAGCCTGCACGTGCATCCGGTGATACCGAATACCATGGTTACCTCCATTGCAATTGGAAATCCTGCCGATGGTTACTATGCTTTGATGGTTGCCAGGCAATCAGGGGGTGGAGCTCAAGATGTTACTGACGAGAAAGCTATTGAAGGCATGCAACTCTTAGCGCAGACCGAGGGCATTTTTGCTGAGGCTGCCGGTGGAGTGGCAATTGCTGGACTGAAGAAGCTGGTGGATGCTGGAGTAATTAAGAGGGACCAACTCACAGTGGTTTTTATCACTGGAGCCGGGCCGAGGACGCAAGAGATTGTGGCTAATGTTGTAAGACCGCTTAAGATTCAGCCTAATCTGGAGTCATTCAGTGAAGCGCTCAGTATATCAGCTTGAAAACATTGTACCATTCAGGTTAACTTTAGCCAGAAAAAGAGGAGGCTATGATGGCTAAGAAACAAGTGATGTTTACTTTTCCCCAGGAACTAATCAAGGAACCTATAATCTATAACCTCGGCCACAAGTTTAAGGTAGTGACCAATATCCGCCGTGCTGATGTATCGGAGAATAAAGGTTGGGTCGTGCTCGAATTGGAAGGAGAAGATAAGGAAATTGAAGCTGGCATTGCCTGGGTGACAGATAAAGGAGTCAGGGTTGACCCGGTGGTCGGGGATGTAGTGGAGGGTTGACAGGTGAAGCGGATATACCTCGATTATGCAGCTACCACACCAACTCACCCTGAGGTGGTAGAGGCTATGCTACCTTATTTTGGTGAGGTTTTTGGTAACCCTTCTGCTATCCATTCCTTTGGGCAGGAAGCGAAGGCGGCTGTTGAGGAAGCGAGGAATAAGGTTGCTGACCTCATCGGTGCTCAGGCTGAGGAAATTGTCTTTACTAGCAGCGCAACAGAGGCAGACAATTTTGCCGTCAAGGGCGTAGCTTTTGCTAACGAACACAAGGGGAATCACATTATTACCAGCTCCATCGAGCATCCTGCAGTGATAGAGACATGTAAATTCTTAGAGAGAAGGGGCTTTTTGGTAACTTACCTCTCTGTAGATGAGTATGGTCTGGTTGCTCCTGATGATGTTAAAAAGGCTATTACTGACAAGACTATTTTGATATCGGTGATGCACGCCAATAATGAGGTAGGTACGATAGAGCCTGTAGCGGAGATAGGAAAATTTGCCAAAGAGGCAGGGATTTACTTTCACACTGATGCTGTCCAGACTGTGGGACATATTCCCGTCGATGTGAATGAGTTAGGTGTTAATCTTTTATCTGTCTCGGCACACAAATTCTATGGTCCAAAGGGAGTCGGAGCGCTGTATATTAGGAAGGGTACAAAACTGGCCTCTTTCATGCACGGAGGCGGGCAGGAGAACAGACGACGAGCCAGTACCGAGAATGTCCCGGACATAGTTGGTCTTGGCAAAGCCGTGGAAATTAGCCGGAGGGAAATGAAAGAAGAAGCGGAGCGGCTTACAGTTTTGCGTGACAAACTTATTGCTGGCCTTCAAGAGAGGATTGACAGAGTCCATTTGAACGGACATTCCGTTTTTAGGCTCCCAAATAATGTCAATATAAGTGTTGATTTTATAGAGGGGGAGTCCATGCTTCTAAATCTTGATTTAGAAGGCATTTGTGTCTCTACGGGCTCTGCTTGTAGCTCATCAAGTCTTGAGCCGTCTCATGTACTCCGAGCAATGGGATGTTCTCATGAGCGGGCTCATGGTTCCCTGAGATTTACTTTGGGTAAGTGGACAACAGAGGAAGATATAGGCCGTGTTTTGGAAGTTTTACCTAAAATCGTGGCTAGACTCCGAGCTATGTCACCGCTCTTTAAGAGCCACGTATAGGAGACGGGAGAGATGAATGAACTGCCGGAAATCGGCAAAATCTCCCCTAAAATCTTTGCTGAGTTGATATTTCCCCGCCTGGGAGTTAAGAGCGAGAAGGTGCTGGTGGGACCTCAGCATGGGGTGGATGTGGGAATAGTGGAAATCGGCAATAAAGCAGCATCGTTTACTTGCGACCCAGTATTTATTGTTCCAGAGTACGGATGGGAAAGGGCTGCCTGGTTTGCCATTCACATCATTGCATCCGATTCCGTGACTTGTGGGCTAAAGCCTAAATTTCTATCCATAGACTTGAATCTACCTATGGAGATGACAAGAGAGCAACTGATGACAATGTGGGACACCATGCACCGGGAATGTGAAAGTTTAGGTGTTTCCATTATCTGTGGCCATACTGCTAGATATGAGAACTGCCATTATCCTATGGTCGGCGGAGCTACCCTGGTTGGCATAGGTGAAAAGGATGAATATGTTACTCCTAAGATTGCCAGAGCTGGAGATAAGATAATCATCACCAAGGGGCCGGCTATTGAAGCCACGGGGATTTTCGCCACCATGTTTCCAAAGCTCATAGAAGCAGAATTTGGGCGAGAGTTTAGCCAGAGGGCGCAGCAGATATTTTACCAGATGTCAGTGGTAGAGGATGCTATGACGGCGGTAAGCGTCGGGGTGAGAAATAATGGAGTTACTGCTATGCATGATGCCACCGAATGTGGAATATGGGGTGGTTTATATGAAATTGCACAAGCTGCTAACCTCGGAGTCGAGGTGGAAATGGAGAGTATTGTAGTAGAGGATTGCGCAAAAGAAATATGTAGTTATTTTGGTATCGACCCCTATGCCTCAATAAGTGAGGGCACGCTAATCATATCCTGCAAGGAACACAAGGCGCAGGATATATTGAAAGCGTTACGTCAGAAGGGTATTAAATCTTCGATTGTCGGGGAATTCACAGAGCCAGAGAAAGGAATGGTGCTCATAAGAGAGGGGAGGGAGGGGAAGCTTGAGCATCCCGTGGTTGACCCGTTTTGGAGAGCTTTCTACACTGCTCTCAAGAAATATGCTACACTGAAAGCGTCGAGATAAGTTAAATAAACAGGTAAGCGTTCCAACGTGGCTAATGTAATCGCGGTTTGCAGAAGTGACAAAAAGGGAACCAAGAAGCAGGACGTAAAAGAAGGGCTTCTTAAGGATGACTTCGGCCTTGTCGGCGATGCCCATGCCGATTGCTGCACCCACCGGCAGGTGAGCTTGCTTGCCGTGGAAAGCATTGACAAGATGCGGGCTCTGGGCCTGGAGCTCAGCCCCGGGGATTTCGCCGAGAATTTGACCACCGAGGGAATAGAACTGATATCTTTACCTGTCGGCACGAGGATGTCGGTCGGTGAACAGATTATCCTGGAAGTCACTCAAATCGGTAAGGAGTGCCATGCTGGGTGCGCTATCTTCCAGCAGGTGGGCAAGTGCATAATGCCTGATGAGGGAGTGTTTACCAAGGTGATTCGAGGCGGAACCGTCAAGGTCGGAGACAAGATAAAGGTGGGATAACATGGTAAGCGAGATGGAGAAAGTTCCTATATCGCGGCTCACCGAAGCAGGTAAGAGCAGCGCCAATGATGTAGTTGTCAGGGAATTTGCTCTCACCATCGTATTGAACAATCAAGAGCTGGTTACTCTGCTCTGTTCCCCAAAAAATCTCGATTATCTTGCTGTCGGCTTCCTTTCCTCCGAGGGGTTGCTCAAAAACAAGAATGACATAAAAAAGATAACGATTGACGACCGGCGAGGTGTAGTCCGCGTGGAGACAGAAGCGGAGAATAAACAGGCTGGCGAGCTCCTGTTCAAGCGGCTTATCACATCGGGCTGTGGCCGAGGCGCTTCTTTTTACAGCGCCGCTGACGTCGGCGGACAGATGAAAGTAGAATCTCAGGTTAGAATCTCGCCTCTCGAGGTCTTCGAGCTGGTAACTGAATTTCAGCACCGGTCGCAGATTTTCCGGACGACCGGCGGTGTTCACAGTGCTGCCTTATGCGATGCCAAAAATATTCTGGTTTTCAGCGAGGACATAGGCAG